>JBAXTC010000617.1:0-4876 GCA_037130375.1 Verrucomicrobiota bacterium
AGTGTTAGCGCCGACTGCCGTCGGCGGCTACGATTTCTTGAAACCACCCTGTCCGCCTCGCGTTCCCGACTCTTTAAGCTTGCGTCAATTGCCAGGGTCTCTCCATACGGGTCGGTCAGAGTTGGAATTCAGATTCATGCAATTTGGTGGCACAGTTACTGCTAAACATTGAGGATTATGAAAACTAAGACGATGACTATTGTTTGCGCGGCTGCAATCGCCTTGGCGAGCACATCTCCCACCTTTGCGTCCCCTGATCCAGACCCCGCGGCGGTGGCCGCCGATGCAGTGATCATGCGTCCGCTGCTTTTTGCCGCCACCGTGGGCGGCAGCGTGATCTTCGTTGTGTGCCTGCCGATAGCAGCCATTTCAAAGAGTGTGAAGTCCACGGCCCAGATGCTTGTTGTGGGCCCCGCCAAAGCCACCTTCACACGGCCTTTGGGGGATTTCGATTACCCGAAAGAAGCTTCGGAATCTGAGCTGGCTTTAGATTATTGAGCAGCACAAGGATGGAATGGGGCCAAGCCCGTTCTGTGGTTGGGTTTTCTGCCCCGGCTTCTCGACGGATTGTCAGGCAAGGGACTGGAGGCCAACCAGGGCACCGAAGCGCGGTATTACGGATTTGGCGCAGGTTGAACAGCCGGGGACTGGCCGCCGGCGGCGATCCGTGCCGGCGCAGGCCGCAACGCTTCGCAGCGGCCATCCAGCGCGTCCAAACGTCGGAGCGTTTCCTGGTTGATACGACTCAGACTGGCTTTCTTTCCTAAGAGGGGAATGATGCCAGTTCGGGTTTGGTTCTGCAAATGAGTCTCGAGGGTCTGGCAATACTCCTGCACGAGGACGACCAGCTCGGGAGCGACACGCGAGCGAAGTAGCTGCAGCTCGCGAAGTTTGCGCGTCAGCACATAGGTCTGCCGCGTGCGATCCCATTTCTGGATAATCGTTTGCAACGTAACAGCAGCAGCCGGTGTCTGATCAGTGATGCCCTCGCGGGATGGCATCGGAACACGGATTGTTTGATCCAGCTTTTCCCAGCTCTCCTGGCTGGTCCAGGTCTGTCGATGCTCTGGGACGACGGACTGTGCGAGGCACAGCGCCCACCATTTTTCGACATCGAGCGGACGCTCGAAATGGGCGCGGAACGCGTGGAGGAAAGCAAACTGCCAGTTGTGGTACCGCGGCAACTCGGCCAGCATCGTGCGCAGGCTGGCGCGGCCATCCGGCAGACGCAGCAGCTCGGCCACAAACAATTGAGCGCTCGCGCGGTAAAGTTCGGCCGCGCCGCCGGACAATTCGTCTTCCGCTTGCCAACTCAGTTGTTCAAACGTGACCGGTGAGCGGGCGCCCATCTTCTTGCGGGCATGATCGACCTTATTCTCCTTCCGCTCGATGATCCGCTTGGTGCTAAAAGTGATCCCGTTTCTGGTCTCGCGCGGTAGCTGCAGAATGATCTCCGTTTCGCTGGAAGCGAGCAGTTGTTGGGAGAGTCCCTCGGTGAGCCAAAGCGGAATCTCGGCCAAACGGGAATTTGCCGTGCGATTGGCCATCTCGAGCAACAACACCTGCACGATCGCTCGGACGTAGCGCGCCCGCTCGACCACGTCAGGCAAATCCACTCGATATTGCCAGCCATCCCTGAATTTTTCAGAGGTAACGGTGATGGTTTGGCCGACGGCACGAACGGGACGCAGCGCCAGGAAAACCTTTCCTCGCCAGGATGCGGTTGCCCCAAGCTCGCGGGACAGAATATCTTTGATCCGGTCACAAGATATTGTCACCAGTTTTGGCTCCAGTTGGAGGAGGGTCAGGTTCGCCGTCAGATTCGGGGTCGCTGCGGGGAGGCCATAAGGCTGCTCCGCCTGGACAATGAATTGGCCGGATTGGCTGCGAGCAGGCGCGATGTCGCGCGAAAGTCCCTGAGCGCGCGCCACGCCCGAAAATACACTTATGAGAGTTATGGCGTACGGGCCATACCACAGAATAGCCGCAAACGAGCAGAACAGCCGACCGAAAAAAGAGGATGAAAATGTCGGCGGCACGGGAGCACGGCCTTCAGGCGATTACGTCTTCGGAGAGGCAGGTTTGGTGGTTTCGGATTTTACGGGGGCGGGTTTGGTATCACTGCCCGAAGCGGGTTTGGCCACGGCAGCGGGCGCGGGCGCGGGCGCGGATTCTTTCTTGGCCGCTTCTTTATAATTTTCGCTGCGATAATCGGTTGTGTAAAACCCGCTGCCCTTGAAGAGCAACCCACCACCGGTGCTGATGGCGCGTTTGACTTTCCCTTTGCCCCATCGTTTTTGGGCACATAATTCTTTTGGGCAAATGGTCAACGACGCAGCAGAAATCGGCTGAACTTTCTCAAACTGATGTCCGCACTTGTCGCAGACGTATTCATAAGTCGGCATAGGATGTATGTTAATAGTCGGCTAAAGACCAAAGGTCAAGCAATGCAAAGACCGGGCGGGTCATCCGCCAATACAACTCATCGAGCGCGGCGGCGGCACGAATTCCGGCTCCCCGATGTGGTGGCGGGTCTCCTTCTGCCTCACCACCCCCTTTAGCCACCCGGCAATTTCATCGTCCGAACTTCCGCCGCGCAAGCGCGACCGCAGGTCGTGCTCGGTGACACTGAACAAACAGGCGCGGATTTTTCCGTCGGCAGTCAGCCGAATACGATTGCAGTGGCCGCAGAACGGTTCGCTGACCGGCGCGATGATGCCGAGATCGCCCCGTCCATCCCGAAAGGCCCAGCGCTTGGCGGTTTCGGAGGAATGGTCGCCAGAGACCGGGCGGAGGTCGAACCGGGTTCGCAGCCGGGCCAGAACTTCCCGGCCAGGCACAACCATTTCCTTTAGCCAGGAGCGTGCGGAATCGAGCGGCATAAATTCGATGAAGCGAAGGCTCAGGTCTCGCTGGCGCGCGTACTCGGCTAACCCTTCGATCTCGTGGTCGTTGATGCCACGGATAATCACCGCGTTGACCTTCACCGGGTGCAGGCCGAGATCCTGCGCAAGAGTGATGCTGGCGAGAACCTCGCCCAAACCATCACGACCGGTAATCTTCCTAAAACTCGCCGGGTCGAGCGAATCAAGGCTGAAGCTGATGCGCCCCAGCCCCGCTTCCCGCAACGCGCGGGCCTTTGGCGGGAAAAGAATACCATTGGTCGTCATCGCCAGGTCCGACAGCCCGGGGATTCTCGCAAGGCGAGCCACGAGGGTTTCGACGCTCTGTCGCAAGAGCGGTTCGCCGCCCGTCAGCCGAATCTTCTGTATGCCAAGCTTAACGGCGAGCCGGACGAGGCGCTCGATCTCCTCGAACGAAAGGATGTGCGCTTTGGGCACCCACTGGTGGACAATGGGCCCCGCATTGGGCAGATCCGCCCAGTGCCCACGATAAAAGTTGTGCGCCGCCTCGGTCTCTGGCAGGCAGTATAAGCAACGGAAATTGCAGCGGTCCGTGATGCTCACCCGCAGGTCGCGTAAAATCCGGCCCTGCGAATCGATGAGCAGACTGGCGTCGGTCATTTCGCCGGCGGATTGGCTGCCGGCGGTGGATTGGCTGCCGGCGGTGGATTGGCTGCCGGCGGTGGATTGGCTGCGGCCGGTGGATTGGCTGCGGCCGGCGGATTGGCTGCGGCCGGCGGATTGGTTACCGGCGGGCTGGCGGGCTGAGGCGGTATGACTTTGACGGAGCCGTCAGATTTTACTTCCACGTTAAGATCGTAGTTGGTCTTGGCCGCCTTTTGCTCGGCGGAAGCCGCCGGTCGCATGAGCCGTTGTGCGCCCTTTTCGTCGCTGCTGGCAAAGAGACCCCGGCGAATCCAGTCAATCCGCCGGGCGACCGAGAGCTCCTCTTTCAGTTTGGCCACCTGGGCGCGCAGCACGGTCAGATCGTTGAACTGACGTTCCAGCTCCGATTTTTCCGTCACGAGCCGCTTGAGCTCTTTTTCCAGAAACCCTTTCTCCCCTTCCGAGGCCGCCAGCTTCCGTTTCGTTTCTGCGATTTGCGTGGTTAAATTCGTGATGGCGGTGCCCAGATCAAGGGCCTGCTTGTCGAGGGCCTGGTTCTGCGCCTCCAAATCGGCGATCTTGGCGTCGCGCTTGGCGGTTTCTGCCTGGCTGGCTTTCAACGAGGCTTCCGTCTTGGCGAGGTCCGCCGATGTGAGGGTAAGGTTGGATGTAACTTTGGTGAAACTATTGGACAATTCCTCGTAGGCTTGCTTCTGCCGGGTCCGGTCGCTTTCCAGCTCGGCGTTAACTTGCCGTTGTTTTTCCAGCTTTTCGTTTGTCTGGACCAGGTTGTTCGACAAATCGCCGTTCGTTTCAGCGTCTTGCTGCTGCTGCTTCGCGGCTTGCTTCTTAGTCGCTACGAGCACGATACCGAGACCTAGAGCGATCAGAACCAGAACGATTACCCCAATTCGGTTTTTCATAATACCCGAGATAATGCCGGTTCCCACCCGAGTTGGCAAGCCTCCATCTGCTCCTTGATTAAAGCGCCGAAGCTCCTACATTGTCCGCATGAAGTTGCCACGCGAAGTCCCGCTGATGACGCTGCCCAACGCCACGCTCTTCCCGCAGGCGCTGCTGCCCCTGTACATTTTCGAGCCGCGTTACCGCCAGATGGTGGCCGACGCGCTGCACACTCACCGGATGTTTCTGGTGGCGATGCAAAAGCCCGGCAGCACGCGGGAGATACCGGCGCCGGTGGCCGGGCTCGGGTTGATCCGGGTTGCGGTCGGGCATCGGGACGGCACCTCACATTTGATACTGCAGGGCTTGGCGCGCGTCGAGTTGGAGCAAACGGTTCGTTACCGACCCTATCGTGTCCAGCGCATTCGCCACTTGCAGACCCCTCCGTGCAACAACGTCATGGT
>JBAXTC010000618.1:0-4859 GCA_037130375.1 Verrucomicrobiota bacterium
GAGCAAGACCCAATAGAGGTCCGGCTCCGAGGCCGCACGGCTGAAGCCGTGATCAACGAACTGCTGATGGACGCAGATGATAAGAGTAAATCCGGGGACGTGGCCCAGTATCTTGTCGGCGCGAAACTGGCACTCAGGTTTGGTCGGGAGATCCCCGTCTACCCCGCCAATAAGAGCGACCGAAGCTCCCACCATGACCCTGCTCCCCGCCTCGGAGACTTCGAAATTGAGAATGCGGTCATCGAAGTGGCTGTGGGGTTGCCAGACGACAAACACCTGCAACAAATCGCAGAGATCCTCGAGAAATCAGACGCTGAGGTCTGGCTTCTGACAAGAGCCGATCGTGTTTCAACTTGGCAGAATGAGATGAAGGCAGAAGGGGGTATAGAGACAAAGCGTGTGGTTGTGACATCTGTCGAAGCGTTTGTTGGCCAGAACATCACCGAGCTCGGCGAATTCTCGGCCAAAGGCAAAGCGGATCGACTTAGGTCTCTCTTCGACATCTACAACGAACGTTGGATCGCCAAGGTGGGCACGCCCGGAATACGCATCGTAGTAAAATAGCACAACCCTTTGGGAGTGGTCCTACTCGACCACCTGATCACCCGCGCAGCGCCCAGTACCTGCGGGTGCCCAGAAAGCAATTTCCTATCAGTTGAAAACTGCGACACAAGGAATCCTCGGAGCTGTCATCCTCGTGCTGGTCGCTGCGAATCCCGCGCCCGCCGTCGTTGACCAAGCACTTCAAATCCAAAGCACCAATCTGGTGCTCTCATGGCCCAGCCCTGGCGGGCATCAGCAGTACCTCATCCAGTACCGCCAAACCCTGGACGCGACCACGCCCTGGACAGAGTTGACAAACGCCTATCCGGCGAACAGCACCAACCGGACAACGTACACAATCTACGGGGTGGTGCCGCCACCGCCGAGCGGAGGCGGCAGCGGACTGCTAGACACCAACCCACCTCCATCGCCGATGTCGGCCACCCAGTCCGCACCAACTGAGCCAATGGCCGCACCCGCTAACGGCTCTGGATCGATCGTTCCGCTCGCCCTCTACCCGCCAGGCTTCGATCTTTCCAGCTTCCTCATCTACGATCCCGGCGTTGCGGACTGGGTAAGCGGCGTAACCTACGTTCGTCCCGCGCCCGCCACCGAACTCCTCTCCCGCCCGATACCTCAAGACGGCCCCGATCCAGACAGCCCCCCGAGTTCCGGCTTCTTCCGCGTCTTCCACATCCCCAACTGGTCCTTCAACGTCACCAACTACACGTACGATGGCCCCACTTTCTTCCCGGTCGATTTCGCTGACTACATGGACCGCCTTGACGACTTCACAGTGCTGCTCAATGGCGAAGAAACCGAGTACGCTGAGTTCATGCCATACGTGAGCGGAGGCCAGACCAACTGGGGCATGGGGGTGTACTTCGACCGCCTGTCCAGCGGCAGCTACACGATTCAACTCCGTTGCGCACTCCGCCTTAACGATGCGGTTGGCGATGACGCGGTGTACTTGGTGCTCACCAACCAGGCCAAGACCATCGTCGTGAACAACCAGATCACCTTCACGAACTGGAACGAGACCATCCAGGGCGACACCTACACCTTTGACGCCCAGATCGCCAACCAGAACAGCGACTGGTCAATTGACATTTACGACGCTTGGGACAACTACGTAAATACCGGCTCCGGCCACACCTCAAACGGCCACATTACCTGGACGTGGGACATTACTGACTATCTCGGAAACTCCAGGGACGACTTCGATTCCGATCCCTACTTCACAACCCTCACCTCCTTCAGCACCGCGGGTAACGGCCCGACCACAACCAGGTACAATCCCAACTCGGTCAAAGGATACCCAAACGTGGGCGGCTGGGTGATTTCCTACCAAGACCGCTGGTTCAGCGACGCCTCCGGCTATTCCAGCACTGACCAGGCCAATTACATCACCGCGATGCACGAGATCCAAGGTGGACCCGCGCTCAAACTAGATCCTAACTGGGCGCTTCCAATAAAATGCGGCACGAACGTATACTCACAAGCCGATCGAAACGGAAGCTGGGCCACGCTGGCATCCTGGCTGTCTAGCCCGGACGTCCGCAACTGGTACTACTATGGCCATGGCGGCCCCTATTCCATCGGGTGCGACATGCACACCCTCGACACGAACGGGCTGGTCGTCGGCTCCGCCCTGACCTCCTCCAAGAGCCAGAGCCGCCTCACCACCTACGCAGCGCTCAAAGCAATCAAGTCGAACCGTTACCGCTTCGTTTTCCTTGATGGCTGCGACACAGCACTCGGCAACTGGCCGGGCGCGTTCAGCGTCAGCAAGACAACCCATGATCTCTCCTTCTACCAAAACGATCCCAAACACCGCCGCCCCTCCGCCTTCATCGGCTGGGGCACCGAACCCGGCGGCGAGGGATGGGGCACAATCGAACACTACTGGGACTTCAGATCGTCCTGGATGGGGTTCTGGGCCAACAGCATTTGGGAACCGCTGCACGACGCTCTTGATGACGGATGCCGCTACTCCAACTGGATCGACATGAATAAGTTCTGGAGCGGCATTCGCCTATACGGCTACTCCGTCATGCAAATGGAGGATTACAACCACAAGGGAGACTGGCGTTATCCATGATCCTCGACCTCGGCGGCGCACAAGAGATCATCCGCATCACGGCCGACTACTCGAACGCCGTGCTGGTTGCCGTTCTTCCGTACGTCTCCGACTTCGCCCAGAAGCTGGACCTACCTGTCCCGCACCCCATCACCACCGCGCACGTGCAGAAGTGCGCGGTGGTTCCCATCCGGGACGCCGGTGCATCGGTGCTGCTCAAGGGTGACTGGGCATTCTGGTTCCGTGGCGGCTACGTCACCGGATTTCAGGGGCCACGCTCGTATTTCGCTTTGCAGAATCCTGACGAAATCCCGAGGTACTACGGGCGAGTCAGGATGTCCAAAGATCAGGCCGTTGACCTGGCCAGGGCGTCAATCCGCAAACTGGGGATCCCCTTAGAATCCGTCTTTGCCGAGCAGGAACCCCGCGTCACCTTGCCCAAAGAGATAGGAAAGAACACGGTGCCGCGCTACCGTATCGAATGGCTGGACCCACGGTCGCCCGCGCCTTCCGTGGACATCGAGGTGGATGCGGAGGCCAAGGTCTTGGCAAGAATGCGCCTGAGCAGCGAGAGTCTCCAGCGTCCGCCGCCAAAGACAACGGTGGCACCCATAGCAGCCCCGATGGTTCGCAAATGGGCACGAGCCAACCCCGATTACGCTTGGAAGATACTTCCAATCGTTCTCGCCGCTATTCACGACTACTCCAAGACTCTCAACCTGCCCACGCCATGGCCACTGACCACCAACCACGTCGCCCGGTTCTACCTGGCGGACAACGGAGGCTGGCCCCACTGCGAATTGGAACTCACCAACGGCTGGCGGTTCATCTACCGCAACAGCATGGTCAATGGCTACTATGCACCGGACAACCTCTTCAACAAACAGAATCACCCCATCCTCATCAGTCAATACAAAGGCAAATGGAGGATGAACGAAACCCAGGCAACCGACCTGATCAAGCGCACGCTATCACGACTCGGCTACCCGTCTAACCTGGTTCACACCGATTTCCAGCCGACGGTGCAGAAACCCTCGGTCCCCGGTATTCCGCGCTATTCAATTTGGTGGTGGTACAAGGCCAACCCCACCGACCAGGACCTGCAGTCCAAAGTCGAAGCCGAGGTGGATGCCGACCGGGGCGAACTCAAATCCTTCTACTACGACGACAAATCCTACTGGAATAAGCCGCCGCCCATTGGGCTGCCGATCTCAACATCCCCGCAACGCACGACGAACCAGTCCCCACCCGGCGGAACGGCACCCCGGTCCTTCACCAAGAAGCCGAGTCGGCCCCCATCTTCGTTCAACCCACCAGTCCCACAATGAACTCCGCCCCTCGACTATATCAGCGGCTCTCCGCTTTGCTACTCCTCGCCGGCATCGCGACTTGCCCCATGCCCTCCGCACTCTCCGCTAACACCCCGGCTCATTCCCAGGATTCAGCCGCATCATATAGCGTCCGAGGCCTTTCCCTGCTTCCCCAATCCACCAATGTCGCACTCACCTGGCCCAGTGACCCCCGAGAAAGCTTCCTCATCCTTGTCCGCTCCAATCCGGTTCCAGAAGCCCACTGGACCATCCTCACCAACCACATGCCAGCCGCTGCCGCTACCAACCGCACGACATTCCTCGATCTTGGCGGCGCCACCCGCCCACGCCTTGGGCCGCTCACCAATCGTCTCGCCGACTTCTACTCCGTAATTGTCATCCCGGACTTCTGGTCCAGCCCCGCAGGCGCCCTCCTGGACGGCGGCCCCCACAAATCCGGTGCGGATTTCCTCCCAATCTACACCGGAAGCACCGCGACAGACCCTTTCGAGCGCCCATTCAATTTGCACGTCGACATGCTCGTGGACACGGAGCGAGCTTCCGAAGACGAGGCCATAGACCTCCGAGCCGCCGTTGATGACTCCGTCGAACACGTCAACCTCGGCACCGCGAAGCAACCACGCTGGGCGTACTCAGACGGCTTCTGGCTACAACACGATCAACTCACCAACGGAACCCACACACTCCTTACGCTCAACATCCTCGTTGGCCCGGGCGAGCAATTCCTTACCATAGCTCACCCGCGCAGCGCCCAGTACCTGCGGGCGCCCAGAAAGCAATTTCCTATGTGCAGCCTTCAACCTTTGACATACTTGCAGGTGCAAGTCCTGCCTCGGCAATGGATGGTTGCATAGGAAATGGCCAGAAACGGGTGAACGGCAGCTCCTGCGTCAAACGAAGCCCCG
>JBAXTC010000619.1:0-4842 GCA_037130375.1 Verrucomicrobiota bacterium
GGTGGGACCGTATTGTACAGGTTTCACAAGCCCAAGAATATGCTTTTGCTGGCAGCAACAAAGCTAAATACGGGAGAGGCTGCATTTGTCGCCACTAACAGAGCTTGCTAGGCTCGCCGATGGTGTCTGGGGTTGGCACCTCAATGCAGAAAGCTCTCAACGATCCGATCATCTATGTCAAAGATTATCGCAATATCGCGGTTGTTTTGCCTTTGAATATGGAGCATACTTGCAAGCCGTCGTGCGTTTGACATGTCAAACGCCAATTGGAATAGCTTCAAGGTTGTGACAAAACTGTTTTTTGCTCTTGGACTTGCCGGTTGGATTGTGGCAGGCGTATTTGCCTGGCACTTGATGCGATTGGAAAGCAATCCAGCCGAAGCCGCCAGGGCAACGCCCACAAAAGCGGATGCTGGTATTCCGGCAGCCCTTCCCGCCGAGAAGTCTATTTCATTTCACTGGTCGGAGCTTGAGTCAGCCAATTATCCGGTCTTTATCGCCAACCTGCGCCGCATAGGATGCCCCGAACAAACCATTCGAGACATCATTATTTCCGATGTTTGCCAGCTTTTCAGTGTCGAATGGAAAAAACGTTTTGTGTCCATCAAAACCGATTATTGGGATCCCGAGTATGGACATGGCCCCATTAACTCCGAGCACCTGATGGCAGCGGCCATGAATCTAAAGAATAGTCTCGAAACCACAGTGCGGGACTTGCTTGGCGTCGATTTGCTTAAAGAAGTTCAAAAATACGTGGACATCGGCTCCATAAGACCCGACAAGGAATATCTGCTCGCCACTTTTCTCCCATACGCCAAAGCCAGCCCTGTCGCGCAAGTCCTGGAAAAATATGCGTCGTTGCTCGAAAGCATCCGAACTCAGCCCCATTTGACTCGGGATGCCGCCCTACAAACAAAAAATGTAATGGAACAGGAGCGGCGCGATTTGCTTGCTTGGATCGATCCGGCTCAATTGGAACAGGTCGAATGGCGTTTCTCCAGCCTTGCCCAGGATGTTCGGGATAAAATGTCGGGATTTCGTCTCACCGAAACTGAATTCCAACGGATTTATGAAGCCCGCAGGCAATCCCAGGAACGTTTTTATAGAGCCATCGAAAACGCGCCGGATTCCTTGCCGGCGGATGAAGTCGTTGCGCTCTCGGAACAGAATCTCATAACCGAATCAACTTTGAGAGAGTTGCTGGGCACCGCTCGTTTTGCGGATTACGAACGATCGCAGGATTTTCGCTACCAGGAATTGGAAAGGTTTGGCTCGAAGAACACACTGTCTGCCGAGCAGATTCAACAAACTTATGAAGCGTGCCGCAGAACCGAATCGACCATTCAAGACATCCGGGACAATCCGAACTTGGACTCCGATGCGCGAGATGAAATGATCAAAGCCCAAAAGGAGTCTGCGTCCCGGTTGCTGAGGCAGATTTTAGGCGACGAGATGTATTTAAAAGTGAAACGAGAAACATCGATAAGCAATTAACGGCGTCTTAGAGTTTTTGCCGCATTCATTCCGTAATCATATCCGCTGCAAGAGCCGATCTGCTATTACCCTCGCGGCGGACACGACGAACGGCAGTTTTTCCTGCAAAAGAGAGCTAAGTTCCATTCCATAGGCGATCTGCCCGGGCTGGATGCCAAGGACATAGATGCGGGGCCGTTTGGGCGGCTCAATGAAGTTCAGCATGGCTTTCAACCCGAGCTCATGCAGGGATACGTTGCCTTGGATGGGATCGATTTCATCCAGAGTGCCCTCATAAAGTGTGCCCGGCGGTCCCTGGGCGTCCATGGCGTCGATCGCCAGCACGATTTCATGCGACTCCATATACGACACCGCACTCAAGAAATCGGTCCCGATTTCAACGACCGTCGTTTCCGCAGGCGGTGCGGCCGCGAGCTGGCGCGCCGCGAGCACTCCGATGCCATCGTCCATGAGCAATTCATTGCCAATTCCGGCGATGAGTAATCGGGCCTTTTTCATGTGGCATTGTTCTGTCATCCGGACGGGGGAACACTACTACTGACATCATCAGTGGCAGTAAAGAAAAGGAACCCCCTCAGAAATGAGAGTGGTTCCCAGGCTCACATCTGATTCGAGCTATGCCAGGATTCCAGCCATATCGATCACTTTCACGCGGCTAACGGCGGACGGCTTGATAACATGCACGGCGCACGATAAACAGGGATCGTACGAATGGATCAATCGGAGTACTTCGATGGGTTGATCCGCATTGGAAACGTTCATGCCAATGAGGGCTTCTTCTATGGGACCCAACTGGTGCGACTTGTCGCGCGGGGATCCATTCCAGCATGTGGGGGTGATCACTTGGTAATTGGCGATTTTTCCTTTGCTGATGCTGACCCAATGCCCCAGGGCGCCTCGAGGGGCCTCCGTGAGGCCCACTCCTTTGGCGTTGGCCGGCGTCGTGTAATCAGAATACACAGCCCCGCCAACCACAATTTGCTTGAGCCACTCCTGCATGGCCAAGGCGATCTTTTGCGTCTCCAACGCCCGTGCGCGATGACGGTCCATGATCGAGATGCCCGTGGTATAATCGCCGTTGATCCACATGCGAGCCAGGGGACCGGCCTCAAAAGGCTGCCCATTGTATCGCGGTGCCTTGAGCCAGGAATACCCATCGGTTTTCGGATACACGGGCTTTGTAATCCCTGTAGCCGGTGGCAAATTATCGGTGGAAGCATCGTACCAGGAATGGGTGACCTGCTCATTGATGGCGGCGATGTCCAGATTTTCAACAGTCTTGGAACCGTCATGCACAATTCCTGGACGCAATAGTTTGGATTTTCCTGCCGCATCCAGATCGAAGACTCCAAACGCCATCAGGTTTCCGTGCCCCCTTCCCAAACTCGCATAATCCGGATAAACACCGGCCAAGTATTCCACATCTTTTAGATACACTGTGTTAATGAACGCCAATAGTTCCTGACCATACGCTCTGAACTGGTTGATTTGGCTCGATGTGGGTGTCGCAGTGAATCCTCCTGGTATGAACGCGGGCGAGTGGGGCATGCGCCCTCCAAAAACGGCCCCCATTTCATGACCTTTGCGTGTCATGGTCAGTGCCAATTTGTAATTGTTAAACAATTGGTCGTTATCGGCTTTGGCAATCCGCCTGTCAACATCCCAACCGGGATTCCATGGCGACATCGCGGGCCCCACCACGAAATCCAGCAAGGCCAGATGATAAAAATGCAGCAGGTGCGACTGCACAAAATTGGCTCCTAAAACAAGATTCCGTAAGATACGGCCATTGGCAGGGACCGTCTTTCCCGCCGCTTGTTCCAGAGCCTGAACGGCCGCCATTCCATGAGGTATCGGGCATACACCGCAGATGCGTTGTGTGATGTGGGGCGCATCCCATGGATCGCGATTTACCAAGAGATTCTCAAAACCCCGAAACAAAGTCCCTGTGGCCTTGGCATCAACAATGGTTTTATTCGGTCCATCGATGGTGACTTCCACTTTCAGATGACCTTCCAAACGAGTGACGGGATCTATTGCAATTACAGTAGGCATAAACGATTAATGTTGAGTTCTGTTTATTATTGTCGCGGATCAGTCGCCCTTTTTGAAAAATGCTTCAGTCCCGGGAAACGTCGGATCGGTGCAGCCCATGCAGGGAGCGTTCGCGCCAATACACCAGTTGACGCCATTGTTCCACTTCAATGTCGGGCAGTTGGCAAAAGTGCTTTGCCCGCGGCACCCAAGCTCTTCCAAACAGCGTCCGGCGACTCCAAAGGTTTTAGCATCCTCGCGTTCTTTGAGCGGGCATATCTCGTGTAGCTTTCTTCCAAACAACGATTTAGGTCTTCCATAGGAATCCAGCGCGACCGCCTTGCCCTGCAGCAATTGCACAATGGTTCCCACGATCCAATCGGGATGCGGAGGACAGCCTGCGATGTTGATCGTCGTCTTACCCGTCACCGCTTTGACACCTTTGACGCCGGTGGGGTTCCCCCCCGACGCGGACATGCCGCCCCAGGCGGCGCAGTTGCCGACGCAAATGATTTTGATCGCCTTCGCCGAAAGCTCTTTCACTGCGTCCTGGAAGGTTTTCTCTTTGCCGTTTTCCGTCCATGCGATGCAGGCATTGCCGCCAAACTGGGTCGGTATCCCGCCCTCCACGATCAAGATGAAGTTTCCTTGATTGATGGCGTCCCTGATGGTCTTCACAACCGTGGAACCGGCGGACGCCGTCAGGTTGGGATGATGCAGCAGATTGATGTTGGCGATCAGGACATCGGCAGCCGACCGCGGGGCGGTGCCGCTCACATAATTCAAAAACGAGATCGTGCAGCCGGTGCAACCGCTGCCTTGAAGCCAGATCACTTTGGGCGCGGTCGGACTCGCCAGAGCCTCTTTGATTTGCATCAGGTCCAACGGTGTGAGACCCAACGCGGTTGAAACCGCCGTGCAATACTTCAGAAACGAGCGACGAGATACCTGCATATATTTTATTGGTTAACGATTTCTTTTTTAGTCAACTTTACCGTGATCTTCAACGGCTGCCAAATTCTCATTCGTGCGATGTGAACTCATTCACGAAATGCTTGAGCAAACCAGATGCCAACTGATGTCGAGGTAGGAACACCCATTACCCGCCCCCCCTCACAGATCCCGGCGTGCGATTTGCCCGCACCGGGATCTTCAAGCTAACTGCGAGAGCCAAGCGGGAAGGCCGCCACAACGACATGAAGTGACGGTCCAGAGGGAGCCGGGAGTCAGATTGCCTCGTAGTAGCTCGGAGCAACCTCCGACCGAGAAGGCCGATGCGAGCCAAGGGGGCAACAGGACATCACGGTCTGCAAA
>JBAXTC010000062.1:0-18875 GCA_037130375.1 Verrucomicrobiota bacterium
GGTTCGTGCTGGACGCGCAGGCGATGGTGGACGTTGACACGACCGGTGCGGGGGTTCTTCGTCAGGCGATCACCCTGCTGAAGAAGCGGAACATCACCTTCGCCGTCAGCCGCGCTGACCGGTCCTTCCGCTCGTGGCTTGAGCGGTACGATCTGATTGAACTGATCGACCCAGGCCGATTCTACCCGACCAACCGGCACGCTGCTCAGGCGTTTCGCGAGCCTCCTCAAAGCGCGACGGCAGTACCTGACTCAAGTGCGGTGGCCGGTATCAAGCCTGATCTGGCGCGGAGCACTCTCGACGCACAGGGAGTGATCAGTGATCAGTAATCAGTAATCAGTAATAAGCAGCCCGTGATGAACGCACTACGAAAAATTCAGTTCGACGAAGTCGCCAGGGCGAAGCGTATTTGCCGCGGCGGCGACCTTGGGCAGGTGAAGTTGAATCATCGGCCAGCTTGTGGTCGGCAGAACCAAAATGGCGAGGCGCCGGTCACCCATCGCGTGACGCAAGGGAGCGGGCGTTCCCTGGTCAAAGAGAATCTTCATCGTTGTCGGCGACGTCGGCTCGCAGCCTCAGGCGGCAGCCAAACTCTGTTCGGCATGATGCAGAACGGCCTCAACATGTTCGCGGGTCACGCCGGGGAACCATTCCAGGAAATCATCCACCCTCGCCCCATCTTCCAGGTTCTCGAACAGCACTTTCACCGGCACGCGTGTGCCCTTGAAGACCCAGGCACCGCTAACCTTCCCGGGCGTCCGTTCGACCACTGCACAGTGACTCCAATCAAGCATAAGGGAAACCTCGTCGGCTACAGGTCTTTTTCCGCCAGATCGCGCTGGCACTCCAGCACCAGTTTGAACGCATCCAGCAGGTTCGCCTTGGCCTCGACCAGAGTTTCGCCCTGCGAAATGGTGGCGGGAACCTTTTCTGCAAAGCAAGTGTATCCGCCTTCTTTGGCTGGCTCAAAGACCGCTGTCAATTTCACACCTCAAGGATACTGCCCCGTGCCACCCTTGGCAAGAGGCCTCCAGGAGACCGATTCTGGATCCTGCCGGGGTTCGGAGTTCGGATGCAACAGGAGCTAACAGAGGAAACGGAGAGACCAGTAACCAGTGCTCAGTAACCAGTAATCGGCAGAGAGCGATATGAAGCTCGCAAACAGTAATTTGAAGTCAAAGCTTAGCCTTTTGGCAGTGGCTTGCGCTCTCGCGGCATTCACTGCGCGGGCCCAGGACCATTTAGGTTTCTATCGCCCGCTGACGCTCGCGCCCGCCGAGGCAGCTACCGCCGGCCGCGGCGGGGCGGACGATGAGAAGGCCCAAGAGGCCGAAATGGCCAAGAAACTCCAGAACGCCATTGCCAGCCTCATTAGCGTGCCCTTCCAGAACAACTTCGACTTTGGCGCGGGCCCGACCGGCAATAGCTTCCAACAAACATAACACACCATGAAAACAGACCATTACCTCAAATTCGTCGGCCAGTCAGTTCTGCCCCTCCTCTTGGCTGCGCTTGCGCTGCCGGGCTTTGCCCAACAACCGACTGCTGCGGAGCGGATCGCCTTGCTCAAAGCCACCATTGCCGCCAGCCAAGTCGTCCTGCGCCAATACGAATGGATTGAAACCACCGTGGTCAGCCTCAAGGGCGAAGAGAAGTCACGCAAGCAAGAGCGCTGCTATTACGGCGCCGACGGCGGTGTGCAGAAAGTTGAGATGAGCAGCAGGCCGGAGCCGGCGAAGAAGCGCGGTCTGCGGGGACGCATCGCCGAAAGGAAGAAAGAGGAATTGACTGACTATATGAAGAGTGCCGTGGCGCTGGTGAAGAGTTACGTGCCCCCCAGCCCGGCGAGGATTCAGGCGGCCAAGGACGCGGGAAAGGTATCGATCGATGTTCTCGAGCCAGGCAAACGCGCGCGCATCAACTTCCGCGACTACGAAAAGCCGGGCGACAACCTGGGCATGGAAGTGGACCTGGTGAGCAATCGTCCATTGGGCGTGAAGGTTTCCAGCTACCTGGATGACCCGAAAGATGCTGTCACGCTGGACGTGCGGATGGGCCAGTTGAACGACGGCACCACTTACGCTGCGAATGTCACGCTCGATGCCAAAGCCAAGAGCCTGACAGTCACGATGCAGAACAGCGGCTACCGGAAGACGAGGTAGTCGCAGGCCAGCGAACACGAACCCAGCCTGTGAAATCTCACATTGCTTCTGCCCTGCTCCTTGCGCTGCTGGCGGCGGTGGGATTCAACAGCGATACGGCAGCGGGGCAGCCCGCCGCCGATCCCGGCTGGCCGCGCGTGGTCCAGCAGGAGAAGAAACAACTGACCATCTATCAGCCCCAGGTGGATTACTGGAATGGCTACACCAACATCCACTTTTGCTGCGCCATCGCGGTCAAGGGTGTGACCAAACAGGAGAAATTCGGCGTCGCCGAAATCGACGCCGTGACGGTGGCCGACCATGCCGCCCGCATCGTCGCGTTGGTCCCCATCCAACGCGACCTCCGCTTTCCCAACACATCGGACTCCGAGTTGGCTGCGCTGCGTCGCGCGGTGGATGAGCTGAAGCCGCCGGGTCAGGCCATTACCCTTTCACTGGACCGTGTGCTGGCCTGCCTGGATCCCACCCAGCAGCCGACCCAGCACCCGGTCGAGGTCAGCCTGGATCCGCCCACAATTTACTGCAGCAGGCAGCCGGCCATTCTCGTCATGTTCCTCGGCGAACCGCAGTTCAAGCCCGTCGAGACAAACCGGACGGATCTCATGTTTGCCCTCAACACGAACTGGGATGTTTTCTACGACACCGTGGCCCAGCGCTACTTTCTGCTGAACCAGAACACCTGGCTGAGCGCGCCCGACGTCAAGGGGCCATGGCTTCCTACCCAGAGCCTTCCCGCATCATTCTTGACTCTGCCGGCCAATGACAACTGGTCGGCCGTGCGGCAGAACATTCCAGCCCAGCCCGCCAAGAGTGCGCCGGCTGTCTTTGTGAGCATCGAACCGGCCGAGTTGATCCTCACCCAGGGTGATCCGACTTACCGCCCAATTTCCGGCACCCAGCTTCTGCGCGTGGCGAACACCGAGAGCGTCCTGTTCCGACATTCGGGCGATGCCAAACTCTACTTCCTGGTCGCGGGTCGTTGGTTTCGCGCCGCCAGCCTTGACGGCCCGTGGTCGGCCGCCAGCAAGGATTTGCCGCCGGACTTCGCCCGCATTCCCGACAGCGATCCGGCGGCGTTCGTGAAGGCTTCCGTGCCCGGCACACGCGACGCGCAGGACGCGGTGCTTCTGGCCTCTGTGCCGACGACGACCATGGTCTATACGACCAACGTAACGGTGCAAGTCGTCTATAACGGCCAACCACAGTTCAAACCGATCGAGACCACCACCGTCCAGTACGCGGTCAACTCCCCCTCCGCTGTCTTCCTGGTCAGCGGCAAGTATTACTGCTGTGACCAAGGGGTCTGGTTCGTCAGCGGCACCGCCATCGGTCCTTGGGCCTATTGCACGAGCGTGCCCGCAGCCATTTACACGATCCCTCCGTCCAATCCCTATTACAACGTGACCTACGTAATCGTCCAAAACTCGACGCCGACCACCGTGGTTTATAGCCAGACTGCCGGGTACAGCGGGTCTTATGTGGCCGCGACTGGCGTGCTCATGTTCGGTGCCGGGCTCGCCGTGGGTGCCATTATCGCGAACAACTCTCATTACTACTGTTATCCTCCTCCCATTCACTATTCCTACGGCTGTGGCGCCACCTATCACTACGGTTACGGCGGCTATTACAGCATCGCCCATGCCTCGTATGGCCCCTACGGCGGCGCTGGACATGCCACCGCCTACAATCCATCGACCGGCACCTACTCGCGCGGGGCCTATGCCTACGGTCCCTACGGCAGCGCCAGCGTGAAGCAGGCCTATAATCCTTACACGGGCACTTCCGCCCGGGCCGCGCAGGTCAACACGGCCTACGGTTCGGCCAGCCGCGGCGCGGCCTACAATCCAACCACCGGCAATGCCGCGTGGGGCGGTTCCCGATCCAGCGCCTACGGCAGCGCCAGCGCTGTGCGGACGAGTTCGGGGGCGGGCGCAGCGTCGTGGGACACCGCGAACAGCCAGGGCAAGGCCGTCAAGACACGGTCGGGCGATGTGTATGCCAGCAAAGACGGCACGGCTTACAAAAAGGACTCGAACGGAAGCTGGTCCCAGAACTCGGGCAGCGGCTGGCAAAATACCACGAAAGCGCAACCTGCTACCACCACCAGTTCCAGCGTGAATCGCCAGGCCCAGACCAGTTCTTATCAGCAGCCGCGCACCACCACGGGTGCCGGCAGGACGCCCAGCAGCACCACTTCCGCCGCTAGTCGCCAGCCCCAGGCCAGCGCCTATCAAAAGCAGAGCTTGGAATCGCAGGCCCAGGCACGCCAGCGGGGCAACCAGCAAACTCAGAAAGCCCAGTCGTGGAAAAGTTCCAGCGGCGGCTCCCGCAGCGGAACTTCCGGCGGCTCCCGCAGCAGCGGCGGCAGGGGCGGACGGGGCAGATAACCCATTTCAATAAAACGTGAACGCAAATCAAACCATAAAAACAACACACAAACAAAACCTCCTCGCCGCCGCGCTCGTTGGTGCGATGGCTGCAATCACCGCACCGGCGCAGAGCCGCGACGTGAAACCCGACCGGACGCGTTTGCCCATCCCGGAGCCGAACTATCCGCACAGCACAGTGCTCGACGCCCGTGACGCCAAGCCCCCGCCGCGCTTCGAGGTCAAGGCACCCGCAGGGACGCCCAACGTCCTCATCGTTCTCGTGGACGACATGGGCTTTGGCATGCCCAGCGCCTTCGGCGGCCCGGTGCGCATGCCGACGGCTGACCGCCTCGCCAGCCAGGGACTGCGCTACAACCAATTCCACACCACCGCGCTCTGCTCGCCCACGCGGACGGCCCTGCTCTCCGGCCGCAATCACCACATGAACAACATGGGCGGGATCACCGAAACAGCCACGGCGTTTCCGGGCAACACGGGGCAGCGGCCCAACAATGTCGCGCCGCTGGCCGAGATACTGCGCCTGAACGGTTACAGCACCGGCTTCTTCGGCAAGAACCACGAGACCGCGCCGTGGGAGGTCAGCCCCTCCGGGCCGACCGACCGCTGGCCAACGCGTTCGGGCTTCGACAAGTTCTACGGCTTCTTTGGCGGCGAGACCGACCAGTGGTCACCCACTCTCTATGACGGGATGGCTCGAGTTCCCACGCCGCACTACCCGGGCTACAACTTCATGACCGACATGACCGACCAGGCCATCGCTTGGATGAAGTTCCAGAAGGCGCTCACGCCGGACAAACCCTTCTTCATCTATTTCGCACCCGGCGCCACCCACGCACCGCATCACGTGCCCAAGGAATGGATCGCCAAGAACAAGGGCCGTTTCGACGGCGGCTGGGACAAGCTGCGCGAACAGACGCTGGCGCGTCAGATCGCGCTGGGCGTGGTGCCACCGGGCACGAAACTGGCCAACAAGCCCGAGGCCATCAAAGATTGGGATAAGCTGACCGCCGACGAGCAAAAGCTCTTTGCCCGCCAGATGGAAGTGTATGCCGGCTTTGGCGAATACTGCGACCACGAGATTGGCCGGATGTTCGAGGCCATTGGCGACGTGGGCCAGTTCGACAACACGCTGATCTTCTACATCCTCGGCGACAACGGGACGAGCGCCGAGGGCGGCGCGTCCGGCATGTTCAGCGAGATGACCTATTTCAATGGCGTTCAGGAGACGGTGCAGGAGATGCTGAAGCACTACGACGATTGGGGTGGGCCTTCGACCTATCCGCACATGGCCGCAGGCTGGGCTGTCGCGGGCGACACGCCGTTCATGTGGACCAAGCAAATTCCCTCCAACTACGGTGGCACCCGCAATGGCATGATCGTCTCGTGGCCCAAGCGCATCAAAGCCGCCAACCAGGTGCGATCGCAATGGCACCATGTGATTGACGTCGCCCCGACCGTGCTCGAAGCCGCGAACCTGCCCGAACCCAAGAGCGTCAACGGCACCGTCCAAGCACCGATTGAAGGCGTGAGCATGCTTTACACCTTCGATCAGCCTGACGCCAAGAGCACCCACAAGACCCAGTATTTCGAGGTATTCGGCAATCGTGCCATCTATCACGATGGATGGTTTGCCGGCACCATTCACCGGGCACCCTGGGAAATGAAGCCGCGGGCGAATCTGCTTGATGACAAGTGGGAACTCTATGACACGCGCCAGGACTTCAGTCTGGCGAACGACTTGACGGCGGCCAATCCGGCGAAGCTCAAGGAACTGCAGAACCTTTTCATCAAGGAGGCGATCAAATATCGCGTGCTGCCCATTGATGACCGACTGATGGAACGTATCAACGCGGCGACGGCGGGCCGGCCTGACTTGATGGGGGACCGCACCTCGCTCGCGCTCTCTGAGGGCATGCTGGGGATGAGTGAAAACGTGTTCATCAACATCAAAAACCGGTCGCTCTCGATCACGGCGGATGTGGAGATCCCGGAGGGTGGCGCGAATGGCGTGATCCTGGCCCAAGCGGGCCGGTTCGGCGGCTGGAGCTTGTATCTCAAGGACGGCAAGCCGACGTATTGCTACAACTTCCTCGGGCTTCAGGAATACAATGTCTCAGCCCCGCAGGCGCTGGTGGCGGGCAAGGCCATCGTCCGCATGACCTTCGATTACGACGGCGGCGGGATCGGCAAGGGCGGAACGGCCACCATCCTCGTCAACGATAAGAAGGTCGCCAGCGGTCGGATCGAACGCACGCAGCCAACGATCTTCTCGGCGGACGAGGGGGCCGGCGTTGGGGTGGATGACGCCACGCCGGTGACGACCGACTATAAGGAACGCGACAACGCCTTCACGGGCAAGATAGTCAAGGTCACCGTGGATGTGAAGCCGATCGGAGCCGCGGTCAAGGCGGAGGCGGACTTGGGCCAGCGCTCGGCAGCAGTGAAGAAAGCCCTGTCTGACTGAAGACTCAATCAACGGCAAAATGAAGGAAATTAAGGTGCAAATTCCATGAACTGGATACAGCGCTACAAGCTACGGCATTACGTCCAGAATTCAATCTGGATTCTGCCGGTGTCCGGCATGGTGGCCGCGCTGGTGTCGGTCAACTGTCTGCACTGGGTCGAGGAACGCGTCAGTTGGCAATCCGGCCTTGACCCGGCTGCTTCCCTGGCGTTGTTCGGTACCCTCGCCGGGTCTCTGCTTACCTTCATCGTATTCCTTTCTTCCAGCCTGTTGCTCGTGGTGCAGTTGGCCAGCGCACAGCTCAGCCCGCGGATCATCGGGGTTGTGTTCCAGGACCGGGTGACGCGGTTCGCATTAACCCTGTTTGCCTTCACCTTTACCTTTACGCTGGCCGTCCTGGTGCGAATCCACGCGTCGGTGCCGGGCATCACGGCGCACTTATCCGCCTACCTGTGCCTGCTTAGCGTGGGCGTTTTCCTGTTTCTCATTGACCATGTGGGCAAGACGCTGCGCCCGAGCGGGGCCTTGCAGGCCGTGGCCCGTCGGGGGCATGCGGAGATTCAAAGTGTCTATCCGCGGCGTCTTTCCGGGCAGCAGGAAGCCGGCCACCGTCCCGAGAATGCACCGGGCGGTGAGCCGGATGGCACGGTATCGAGCCCGAAAGACGGGGTACTCCTGGCTTTCGACATCGAGAGACTGGTGGCCCTGGCCCGGGAGGCGGAGTGTATTGTCGAGTTGGCGCCCCAGGTGGGGGATTTCGTCGCGGCCGGGAGCCCGCTGTTCCGGGTCTTTGGAGGCACAGGCGGGCCATCGGCCCATGCGCTTTGTCAATCGGTCGCTTTGGGCCAGGAACGGACGATGGAGCAGGATCCGGCTTTTGCTTTCCGGATCATCGTGGATGTCGCCTCCAAGGGGCTTTCTGCGGCGATTAACGATCCGACCACCGCGGTCCTGGCCATTGACCAACTCCATCACCTTCTGCGCAGTGTGGGGGGGCGGCACCTGGATGAGGGACGCGTCCACGACCGGTCAGGCTCGCTGCGGTTGGTCTATCGGACGCCCGATTGGGAGGATTTCGTCTGCTTGGCGGTCACGGAAATCCGTCAGTTCGGCGGCACGAGCATCCAGGTGACCCGCCGCCTCCGCGCCATGCTGGAGAACCTGACTGATGTCTTGCCGCCAGAGCGCACCCCGCTCCTTCGTAATGAACTGATGCTGCTGCACCGTTCCGCCGGGCGGTTCTTTCCCGAGCCTGAAGACCAGGCCCTGGCGGACATCAGCGATTTGCAGGGTGTGGGTGGAAAACACATCGAGGGCAAGGGCTCAGCAGTCAACTTGAAGTCCACAATGGCCGGGCTGAAGGCCACTTGAAATATGAAAGGACTGGCACGAACTTACGAGGACAGGCATCAACTTGTTGACTCGTGCCCGTCGCGGGTCGTCTTGGCCGCCACATCCCAGACGATCTGGTAATCCACGCCGCCATAATCGTGTATGAGCCGATCACGCATCCCAGCCATTTTCTTCCACTCGCGGGCGGGAACCTCTGAGCGCGTTTCCTCGGGAACTGTTTTTGTCGCCTCACCGATGACTTCAACGCTGCGTACGAAAGCGCGCTTGAGCACTTCGTCGTGGAGGAACGTCTCGCCAGTGGTCAGCCCAGCCTGCGCGGACAGGAACTCCGCTTCCCTGAGAATATCCCGCAACAGCTCAACCGTGCTGGGTGACATAGCGCACGGTGGGCAGAATCAGCCTGGCTTTCGTTTCGGTAAGGGATTTGTCCGTCACGAGATCCACGCGCCGGCCCAGCGAGTTCTCCAACAATCCATGAAAACCATACTTGCCGCTCTCAGCCGAACCGCAACCGGTCCATCGGTCGCAATAGCTGCCATGCCCTCGCCCCATACCACGCCACTGACGACTGATCACCGATTACCGATCTGTCACTGGCCCCTTGCCCCTTGCCCCTCGCCACTGACGACTGATCACCGATTACCGATCACTGGTCACCAGTCAAGGATTGGCAGGGCGTGTCACTCCGTGCGCGCCGACTCGCGGTCGCTCCCCTTCAATCGTTTTCTGCCCGCCCTCTGTCCTCTGTCCTCCGTTCTCTTCCTCCTCCTCACCGGCTGCAAGCACATCGGCCCCAATACCGTTGCCGTGGACCGTTTCGACTACAGCGCGGCCATCGCTGACTCGTGCAAACAGCAGACGCTCCTCAACATCGTCAAGCTGCGCTACATGGACTTGCCGGTTTTTGTTAGACGCCCAGCCGGCTGGCGTCGAGAACATCGAGCCGGACTTTGGGGTGACGCCTCCGCAGGGAACATTGCGACCACTTGCTTTCAAGCTGGCGCAGCACGTCCTTCCGCTCCACCACAGTCAGGCGACGCCATTTCACCTCGGCCACGAGCAGTCGCTGGCGGTCGTCGGGGTCGGGCGCGACCAGATCCAATTCGACGTTGCCTTCCCAATACCGTTGCGCGCCCGGAAAGCGCGCCCGGCACACATCTTCAAACACCATTGCGGCGTGGTCGTGAATGAGCTTCCGCTTTTCCTCGACCGAATAGCTGCGCCAGCGGCTCTGGTGCGGGGAAAAGACGCGGAACCAGAAACGCATGGTCGGATCCTGGATGCGGTAGAGGGTTTTTCTGGTCGAACGCACGCTTTCTCCGAACGGCAGCTCGCGCTTCAGGATCGAGGCGTCGAGCAACTGCAGCAGCAGGCGCGACAGGTTCGTCTGCGCGGTGCCGAGCCGGCTGGCGATTTCCGAAGGCCGCTCGGCGCCGCGTCCCACGGCTTCCAGCACGGCCAGAGCGTTCAGACCAATGACGCCTTCGTCGCGCAGCAGGCGTTGCGGTTCCTGTTCCATGTACGGCGCGTAGTCGAAGTAGAGCGATTCCGCCAACGCCACGGCATCCTGCCCCGCTTCCACGAATTCCCAATACTTCGGGATGCCTCCAACACAGGAGAACTGTTCGAACGCATCCGGGTCGCCCGCACGAAGGCCGCAGGCGTCGCAAAAGGCGGGGTAGTCCAT
Organism: Verrucomicrobiota bacterium; assembly: GCA_037130375.1. Lineage (GTDB taxonomy): Bacteria > Verrucomicrobiota > Verrucomicrobiia > Limisphaerales > UBA8199 > JAPLUA01. The sequence continues at coordinate 10,057 of JBAXTC010000062.1, forward strand.
CGGCTGAATCTGAAGGAGCTTTCTGGCGCGGCCGTAAAGCGGCGCCGCCCGGTGGAGGAAAATATCATTCATCATGCGCGTGCTCGATCCCGCGACAATCAGCAGGCAGCCCCGGGGCAGCGAATGGTCCAGCCACTTCTGCACCTGGCTCGGCAGCGACGCGTCCACCGCCGTCAGGTAGGGAAATTCGTCCAGGCACAGCACCCAGCGCTGCTTTTGGAGAGCGAGGATTTCGAGCAGTTCAGGCCATGTCTTGGGGACGAGTTGCGTTTCCAGTTGCGGGCGGAGGTCGGCAAACACCTGTTGAATCTGCATGTCCCGCTGCGCCTCGATGGCCTGGCTGTAGAGGCCATCGCGGGCCTGAAGCCACTGCCGCAACAGCCGCGTCTTGCCGACGCGGCGCCGGCCAAACACCACCAACAGCCCGCCGTGTTTCGCCGCCGCGTCCAGTTCGCGCAGTTCCGCGTCCCGATTGACGAATTTCATATTCAAGCTCGGGACTTTGTCCCCGGCATTGATGCTTGTCAAACATTATGCTTGCCGGACATAACCCTCCCGGTGCTGGCGCGCCGGAAGGAGGCGCTTAACAGGCAGCGCGCGACCGCTTCATCCACCAAATTTAATAACCAGGAAGAACATGCGATTGGCGAAAACAACACTGCACGCTAATCTTAGAATAGGGAAAGAAACGCGCCAATGAGTACCAATGAACAGATCAGACTTGAAGAAGCTCGCGAGCAGAAGGTTCCCTGGAAGAAATGGGGGCCTTACCTCAGCGAACGGCAATGGGGAACGGTACGGGAGGATTACAGCGAAAGCGGAGACGCCTGGAATTACTTCACCCACGATCACGCGCGGTCGCGCGCCTACCGCTGGGGCGAAGATGGCCTCGCCGGTATTTCCGATGACCAACAGCGGCTCTGTTTCGCGATCGCCTTGTGGAATGGGCAGGACCCGATTCTCAAGGAACGGCTATTCGGCCTGACGAACAGCGAAGGCAACCACGGTGAGGATGTGAAGGAATACTACTTCTATCTCGACTCGACGCCGACCCATTCCTACATGAAGTACCTCTACAAGTATCCCCAGACGGCCTTTCCTTACGACGACCTGGTCGCAACGAACCGTGAGCGCGGCCGCGGCAAACCGGAATATGAGCTGCTCGACACCGGTGTATTTGACCAGGACCGCTATTTCGATGTCTTCGTGGAATACGCCAAAGGGTCATCCGAGGACATGCTCATTCAGATCACCGTTCATAACCGCGGCCCGGAATCGGCGACGCTCCAGCTTCTGCCCACTCTCTGGTTCCGCAATGACTGGTCGTGGGGGAGTGATGTCGCCCGCCCCACGCTTCACCAGGTGGCTCAGGATGAATCTGGCGGGATCGTCGCGCTCTCGCATCGGGATCTCGGGGAGCGGTTCTGGTACGCAGAAGGCGCCTCGGCGCTCCTCTTCACGGAGAATGAAACCAATACCGAGCGACTGGTCGGCGCGCCCAATCCCTCCCCTTACGTAAAAGACGGCATCGGCAACTTTATCATTCACGGTAAGCAAGACGCGGTCAATCCCGAGAAGAAGGGGACCAAAGTCTCGGCCCATTACACGCTCACGCTGCGGGCCGGGGAATCACGCACGATTCGCCTGCGACTCAGCGACCAGCCGATGAAGGGCTCCAAGAAAGCGCTGGGCCCGTTTTTTGGGAATGCCTTTGAATCCGTCTTCAAGACCCGGCTCCAGGAAGCCGATGAGTTCTATGCAACGGTCATTCCTCCCTCGCTTAACCTGGACGCGGCCATCGTCATGCGGCAGGGCCTGGCCGGCATGCTTTGGTCCAAGCAGTTCTTTTTCTATGACGTCGGCCGGTGGCTCAAAGAACACGGCCTTCAGCCCTACAAAGCAAATCAGCGTTCCATCCGCAACGACCGCTGGGGACACATGGTCAACGCGGACGTGATCTCGATGCCGGACAAATGGGAATACCCCTGGTACGCTGCCTGGGATTTGGCCTTCCATGTCACGGCACTGACGCTGGTGGATACGGACTTCGGCAAAGAACAGTTGGAGCTCTTTCTGAAATCCCGTTACCTTGACCCCAGCGGCCAGATCCCCGCCTACGAGTGGAATTTCGGAGACGTCAATCCCCCGGTCCATGCCTGGTCCACGATTTTCACCTACTTGACCGAGAAAGCGGCTCGTGGGAAGGGCGATCTCGCCTGGCTGGAACGTTGTTTTCACAAGTTGTTGCTTAACTTCAACTGGTGGGTCAACCGAAAAGATCGGGCCGGAAACAATGCCTTTGAAGGGGGATTCCTGGGGCTGGACAATATCGGGGTCTTCGACCGATCGTCGCCATTGCCGACGGGCGGACATCTGGAGCAGGCCGATGGAACCGCCTGGATGGCTCTGTTCTGCCAGAATATGTTGGAGATCGGTGCCGAGCTGGCGGTGGCCAATCCGGTTTATATCAATCTCACGATGAAATTCCTCGAGCACTTCCTCCTGATCGCTTCGGGGATGATTCGGCCGAGTGAAGAAGGCGGGATGTGGGATGAGCAGGACGGTTTCTTTTACGATGTGCTTCTCTTGCCGGACGGGCGGTCCGAACGTCTGAAGGTCCGCTCGGTGGTCGGGCTGCTGCCCCTTTGCGCCGTAACCATTTTTGAAGGGAAGCTATTAACGAAATACCCCGAGGTCGGCTCCATCGTGCGCGATTATCTCAAGACGCGCCCGGAACTAATGGCGTTCATCCATGACCCGCAGAAGCCTGGGCATAAAGGGCGGCGCCTGGGATCGATTTTGAACGAAGCCAATCTCCGCCGAGTGCTGAAGATCATGCTCGATGAGGATGAATTCCTGAGCCCGTTCGGAATTCGAGCCATCTCCCGCATCCACCAGGATCACCCCTACACCTACCGGGTCGGCGACCAGGAGTTTCGGGTGTCGTATCTGCCAGGGGATTCGGACAGCGGCATGTTCGGCGGCAATTCGAACTGGCGCGGGCCAATCTGGATGCCGGTGAACATGCTCATTGTGCGAGCGCTGCTGCAGTACTACCTCTACTATGGGAAGTCATTCACTATTGAATGCGCGACGGGATCAGGGAAGCAGATGAACCTCTACCAAGTGGCGGAGGAGATTGGACGCCGCCTGTCCACGATCTTTCTGAAGAATGAGCAGGGAAAACGGCCCGTACACGGGTCAGCACAGAAATTCCAGGAAGATCCCCATTGGAGCGGTTACCCCTTGTTCTATGAGTACTTCCACGGGGACAGCGGCGCGGGGATCGGCGCAAGCCACCAGACAGGATGGTCCGGAGTGATCGTGCGTATCATGCATCTATTTGGGTCTTTGGAGGAGCAAAAGATGCTGGAGCAGAAAAAGGAACAAATGGTGAGCGGGCCCCCCCCCGCACCGGGGAGTAAACAATGAACAACATCCTTTATCCATCGCTTGAACCAAAAAAGAAAGAGACCACGAAATGAAAGCTATCACAGTTGAACCAAAGGAACCAGGCTCTGCACGTTTGGAAGAGGTCCCGGAACCGGATATGCATAACGGCTCGGTACTGGTGGAGGCCGTTGCCGTCGGCGTTTGCGGCACTGACGTCGAGATCGCGGACGGCAAATACGGATGGGCCCCTCCGGGCAAGACGCGCCTCGTGCTCGGCCATGAATCCCTTGGCCGCGTCCTGGACCCGGGACCGGCCAGCGGACTCAAGCCGGGGGACCTGGTGGTGGGCATCGTCCGCCGCCCCGATCCCGTTCCCTGCCCGAACTGCGCGGTGGGCGAGTGGGACATGTGCCGTAACGGCCTCTCCACCGAGCGCGGCATCAAGCAAATCGACGGTTACATGTCGGAGCACTGGCGGATCGAGCCTGAATACGCCATCAAGGTTGACCCTGCCCTCGGGATTCTCGGGGTGCTGCTCGAGCCCACGACGGTTGTCGCCAAGGCATGGGAGCATGTCCTGGCGGTTGGTCGGCGCGCCTTTTGGGAGCCGAAAACCGTGCTGGTCACCGGGGCGGGGCCGATCGGCCTGCTTGGCGCGATGCTCGCCCGGCAGCTCGGGTTGGAGGTTCACGTTCTGGCCCGAACCGAGACGGGACCCAAGCCAGAACTGGTGCGTGCTCTGGCCCGAAGTTCGGAGGACATCAAGGTCATCATTCAGTTTTCCGAGGTTTGATGGAATATCTCTACCATTTTGATGGTGACCGCGATGGGCTGTTCCGAAGGATGAGCCTATCCGAGCGCACGAGGGAACCTGACCAGAGAGGGAGATATTCATGAGACCCGGAGCAACTCTGCTGTTTTATGGTGCCGTCGGTGCGGCGCTCACCTGCGGAACCGCCCTGGTTCGCCCGGCGGAGCCCGCCGCAACCAATGCCCCGGGAAATCAGGTGCTGCTCAACGACAATTTTGGCCAGCTCATCGTCGTTCCGACCAATGCGGTGTCGTCCCAGTTCTTTCCGTCGCCCGGCATCAGCATCACGAATGAGATTCCTTCCCCGACCCCCGGCACCCCGATTCCAGAACCTGTCCAGGAACGTGAACGAGACCAGCGCGCCGGCCGGGACGAATTGCAGTTCTTTCCGCCCTTCGCGCCGCGCTTGGCACCCTACCTTGCCTCGGTGGACCAATTCGGCAACACCGTCCTTAAACCTGGCGCCCTCATTCCTTGGGCGCCCAACGATGTCCTCCCGCAACGCGCCAAATACTGGGCCTCGGAATTCGGGCTGCGCTATTCGCTCCAGCAAACGATCACCTACGTCCAGATGACCGACGTGATGCAGGGCGACAACACCCTCGGCTATTACACGCTGAGCTTCGCGGCGAAATGGGCCGTCTATAACGATCCTCCGTCCGCCACCGCCGGCTGGTTCAGCACCCAGATCAAGGTCAAGACCGGCCTGAATGACAGCGGCGACACCCAATCCGCCCGATCAAACCTCGGAACCATCACGGATCCCACCGGTCTCTGGTCGGGCTTCAACGGCATCGCCGTTCAGGAGCTGGCCTGGCAGCAGTCCTTCCGCGACGGCCAACTCGTCTTCCTGGGCGGTGTTCTCAACCAGGCCAACTACCTCGATGTGAATAGCTATGCTAACAACGGGCGCGGCCAGTTCATCAACTCCGCCCTGATCAACAGCATGGTCATGCCGCTTCCAGCCTATCTGCCAGGTGTGAACCTTCAGTGGCAGTTCGATGACGAATGGTACGTCATGACGTGCGCCTCGGCGGGCAGCGCCTCCGCCGGCCAGGCACCGTGGACGGATTTCAGTTTCAACAATTGGTCCGCTGCTTGCGAACTCGGCTACATGCCGAAAAACGTCCACGGCCTTGGTCCCGGCGTTTATCGTGCCCAGCCCTTCGTTGCCCGTGTCGGCGACGCCCTCGGTTCAGGACTTTGTTTTAACGCCCAGCAACAAATGGGCGAGCATACGCCCATTGGATGGTACGGACGCTTCGGTTTCGGCAGCCAATCCGTGACGGCGGGTGCGGCGGCGCAAGTCGGGACCGGCTTTGTCATCCGAGGGCCGCTGGAGCAGTTGGGCCTGGCCCCCGCGCGAAGCAACGACGGGGTCGGCGTCGGCTTTGTCTGGAGCCAGCCCTCGGCCAGTTCGGCAATGCTCGTCCACGAGAACGAATTCGGCATCGAAGCCGACTATGTGCTTCAACTCACCCCGATGGCCAAATTGCAGTCCGATTTCCAAGTCATCTGGAACCCCTCTTACAATCCCGGTGCGAACCACGCGTTCGTTCTCCAGATCCAACTCGAGTTTGCCTGGTGAGCCCGCCATGAACCGCCTGCTCGAATCCGAAAAGGTCGCCATCCGCTGCACGCATGCCGTGGCAATCTCAGTCGAGAAATCGTAGGGCAGAAAAACACAAATCAATGATCAAAAAGAAACAAATGATATGAAACACAACACAAAACTCACCATCATCGGTTCCGCCATCGCTTGCGGCGCCGCGCTCTCAACAACCGTCCACGGTGGCGGCATTGAGCTTTACGAAATCGCCACGCCGGATGTCGGCCTGGCCTCTGCCGGCTACGCCGCCCGCGCTCAGGATGCCTCCACGCTCTTCAAGAATCCCGCCGGTATGAGCCTGCTCCCGGGGTCGCAGTTCCAGGGGGGCGCCCAATTGACCTATGGCAATGTCGAGTTCTCCCATGATTCAAGCACCAGTTCCTTCCTCGGCAACGACAACGGCGGCAATGCCATCGGCGCGCTGCCCGCCGCCGGCTTATTCTTCAGCCAACAGCTATCCGAACGGTTCGCAGTCGGCTTCGGCGCTTTTTCCTACTTCGGCCTGGTGGAGAAGTTCGACGACAACTGGGTGGGCCGCTATTACATCCAAAAGAGCGCCCTGCTAGGTATGAGTCTGATGCCCGCCATGAGTTTCAAAGCCACTGATTGGCTCTCGATCGGTGCGGGGTTGAACGCTATGTACGGTTACATGGACACCGAGGTCGCGATTCGCACGCTCGCGCCGGGCGACGGCCAGTTGAAGGTCAAGGACGAGACCTGGGGCTTCGGCGCCAATGCCGGGGTCCTCATCGAGCCGCGCCAGGGCACGCGGATCGGTCTCACCTACCTGTCGCCCGTGAAGTTGGACTTCAAGGACACCCCCACCTTCAGCAACCTTGGCCCACTCGGTGGCGCCATTTTCGCCAATCCTCCCCAATTGAACCTGGGCTTGACCGTCCCGCAGTCCGTGATGCTCAGCGGCTACCACGAGTTGAATCCCAAATGGGCGCTCATGGCCAACATCGGTTGGCAAAACTGGAGCCAATTCGGCAAGGTGGACGTGGGGGTGGATTCTTCAAATCCATCAAGCCTGACCAAGAATCTTAATTATGACGACACTTGGCACGGAGCCATCGGCGCACAATTTCGGGCATCTGAGAAATGGCAGATCTCCGGCGGCTTCGCCTACGACAGTTCGGCCGTGAGCGACGCAAATCGCACGCTGTCTCTGCCGATGGGCCAGGCGTATCGGATTGGCCTGGGCGCTCAGTGGCAGCTCAGCAAGAAAGTGAATCTCGGCGCAGCCTACGAGTTCATGTGGTGCGGCGATATGCCGGTGGTGCAGGATAGCGCCTATCGGGGCCGCGTCTCTGGCGGGTTTAACGACAGTTGGTTCTCGTTCTTCACGCTGAACCTGAACTGGATATTCTAACTCACATTTTGGTGATAACTTGCGCGTGTTCCCAATCATCCCGTTTTCGTTTTGCAGGAACACGCAATCTTTGAGTTGCAAATGGGGCGCAGCGACGTCCACACGGTGCAACACCCGCCAATTCACTGCACCTCCGGCCATGTCCTGCGCCGCTGCCCCCGAGAACAGTGCCGACCGACGTTAGCGGCTGTAGTCTCTTGAATCCGCGAACCGCGAATCGCACGGATCGCGCCTTGACAACCCGAACATGGTCTTCAGGATGGGATTCGCAAACATGAGCGGGAGATTAAATCGCTGGTCTGTGATGGCGTGGGCCCTATGGCTGGTGCCGCTGCTGGTCATCTCGGTCATGGTGGTGGTCAAGCCGGAAGACCACACCGTCACTCCGGTCTATCACGAGGCGGTCGATGGCTGGTGGCAGCACCACCCCCTTTACAACAACAAGTTCTATTACTGCCCACAGTTCACTTTCTTGTTCGGTCCATTCCACCTGCTGGCTCGGTCGGCCGGCGATATTCTTTGGCGGCTTGCCGGGACAGTCGGGATTGCTGCCGGGGTATTGCTTTTCTGCGGCGCGTTCCCCGGACAGGAGCGAAACCGGGCTTTCTTTATAGTGACGGTTCTGACGATGCCTTTATGCCTGCAGGCGACCCAATTCGGACAGGCCAATGTGCATCTCGCTGCAGCGTTGCTGCTGGCGGCCTGGTGTCTTGGGACGAAGCGTTGGTGGGCGGCGACAATCCTCCTTTGGCTGGCGGTTACGATCAAGCCGCTGGGTGTCGCGGCAATGGGGCTTGCGTGGGCCGCCTATCCTCACCTTTGGTGGCGGCTGGCCCTGGGACTGCCGGTCTTTATGATCGCGCCTTTCGGCTTTGGCCCTGCCACCTACGTTTGGAACCAATACCTGGCTTGTGTGGAAAACCTCCGCCAATCTGCCAGCGTGACCGAACACCGGTTCGCCGACCTCAACGGGCTGCTTCGCACCTTTGGCATGGTCTTGAGCGGCCCGGCTTCCCTTTTTGTGCGGGCAGTGGCGGGAGGGCTGTTCATGTTATTGTGCCGGCGGGCCGCGCTGCGCCAACCGGAACCGCTCCGGGCGCTGGCATGGCTCGGGGCCGCCGCGGTCTTTCTCATGCTCTTCAATCCCATGACTGAGGCGAACAGCTATGCCGTTCTTGCTCCCGCGCTAGGATTGCTCGCCTGGTGGCATTTCGGCCACGGCGCCAGGAGTGTTGGCTGGGTGCTGGCGGCAATGGTGCTGAGCATGGGTTTGCTGCCCGAACCCTTGCGGCCACTATTCGGCAATTATTTCTCGCTGGCGTGGTACCCGGCCATGTCGCTGGGATTTGCGGGGATTTTGGCGTGGACTGTTTTCAGAACTCATCCCCGTGAACCCGTGTCACCCCTGACCGCCATCGAAAGGGGCAGCGACCGAACCGGGCACAGAATGAACGACAACTTCCCAGCCTCACCCACCAACTGAGCAAACTTACTCACTGACTGAGTATTCTTGCTCTGCGAGATCGGCTGTGTAATTTTGCCGGCATGAAGTTCGAAAGACCCATCGTGGACGAGATCATGGCGGCGATGGAGCGCAAGCTCCCCTTGTTGCAGGTGCTGGTGGGGCCTCGCCA
>JBAXTC010000620.1:0-4833 GCA_037130375.1 Verrucomicrobiota bacterium
AATCGCCTTCAGCAACTCCGCCTCCAACTCCGGGCTGTCTTCCTCCAAATCCAGCAGCGACTGGCTGAGCGCATGACGTTCCGGCTATCGTGGCTTTCCGGCGACTTTCCCGATTTTGCAGCCTGGCGAGCCACCGCCAGGTCGAGGGTTCGCGAGCAACTCCTGGCCGCGCCGCCGTCTGCCTGGCGACCGATATGTTGAACTGGTCGGACCGGGGCGGGGGTGGCTATGGCGGTCAACAGGCCCTGGCCGCGAACCTGTTCGAGTTCGGCGCTTCGTGGGCTGGCCTCATCGCCCATGAAGACTTGCGATCTGCCGAGTTTCTGGCCACGCGGTCCGAAGTGGACCCGAAGCGAGTGGCAGCCATGGGACTATCGGTGGGGGGCTACCGGACGTGGCAAACCGCCGCTCTCTCGGATCGCATCGCCGTCGGGGTGTCGGTCTGTTGGATGGCCACACGCAAGGGTCTCATGGTGCCGGGGAACAACCAGACCACTGGCCAATCAGCCTACACGATGACCCACCCGGGTCTGAGCAGCGAACTGGACTATCCCGATGTGGCGGGTATCGCGTGTCCGAAGCCGATGATGTTCCTCTGCGGCCGGCGCGATGGCCTTTTCCCAACCAAGACCATTGAAGAGGCCTTTGGAAAGCTGCGTGCGATCTGGGATTCGCAGAAGGCTTCTGACCGCCTGGTCACGCGGCTCTACGATGCGCCGCATGAATTCAACCGGGAAATGCAAGACGATGCCTTCAACTGGCTGGATGGGCAGTTGGGCCTGGGGAAATGACATGGTTGCCAGGCATCCAGCTTGACGCGGTTAATCAAACCGACCGGTTCCAGTCACGGGCCAGGCTTTGACTTTTCGGCATGGTAAGCCGGGTTTGGCTCCGGCAACTGCGCTCCCACCTCTTTCCACCAATCGTGCAGGCGGGCGCGGAGTTGGGCGGCGCGCTCAGGCTGCCGGGCCGCAAGGTCATCGTGCTCTCCGGGATCGTCGCGCAGGCTGTAGAGTTCGACGTGGCGGTCCTGGAAGTATTCCAGCAACTTCCAGTCCCCGAAGCGGATGGCGCTGACTGGAGTTGTGGTGGGGTAATAGTGGGGGTAATGGAAAAAGAGCGCATCGCGCTGGAGCTGAGACTGGGGCTGTCTAAGCAACGGCACCAGGCTCAGGCCATCCAGCGGCTTGCCGGGCGCCGGTTGGCTGGAGCCGCCGAGGCCGCACAGCTCGATAATCGTGGGGAAAAAATCCGTGCATATCACCGGCTCGTTGCAAGTGGCACCCGGGGGTGTGACACCCGGCAGGCGAACGATGAGCGGGACGCGTATGCCGCCCTCGTAGAGAGCGCCTTTGCCCGACCGCAATGGGAAATTATCGGTAACCTGCAAGCCACGGTTTGTGTTTATGTAGCCTCCGTTATCGGAAGCGAAAATGACCAGCGTACGATCCGCCAGCCCTCGCTGATCAATTCCGGCCAGGACGCGGCCCACATTCTCGTCGAGGGTTTGGACCATTGCGGCATATCCGGGGTTCTGATGGTGGAGGCCGGGTTTGAGCTTGCTTCGGTAATGCTCCACCAATTGGGCCTTTCCCTCGATGGGCGTGTGCGGACAATGATACCACAGGTTGAGAAAGAACGGGCGTTCCCCCGCCTGATTCATCAGCTTCAGCGCCTCGTCTGTGAGTCGGTCGGTGAGGTAATCCCCGGCCTTGCCCAGGCCCAGCCCGGGCACATAACGGAACTCGCCGGAGCTGCCTGACGGGCCGCTAAATGGATAAAAGTAGGTGGCGGGCGCGCCCCAATGGGTGCCGCCGATGTTCAGATCGAAGCCTTGCGTTTCGGGCGAATGCGCAGCGTCGCCCAAGTGCCACTTGCCCACGTGGAACGTGAGATAGCCCGCTCCTTTCAGAACTTCGGCCACGGTCACCTCGCTGGCTGGCAAATCGGCAATGGCTGCGGGCGGCACAAGCTGGCGGTCATGCGGGGCTTCGAGCGCGCCCTCACGCCAGATTGTGTAGTGCAAGCGCGCAGCATGCCGGCCGGTGAGAATCGAGGCCCGCGTGGGCGAGCAGACCGGCATGGCATAGGACTGGGTGAACCGCACACCCTCCCGTGCCAATCGGTCGAGATTCGGCGTTTCGTGCAGGTCGCCTCCATAACAGCCCAGGTCGCTCCAACCCAGATCGTCGGCGAGGATGAACACGACGTTGGGAGGGCGCGAGGCGGCGAAAGCCACTTGGGACAACAGAATCACCAAAGCCGACAGAAGACTCAAGTGACGAAAGCTCTTCATCGTCCGTTGAACGAGCCCGGGTAGCACCAGAGGCTGTTCCTGACTGGATCGGCCACAAGTTGATAGTATTTTGCCCATTTGATGAATTCCACATGCCCGTCCATGATACCAAGGATTGCCCCGATTCCATGACGTTTGGTAAGCCCCTCGCTCGGGTCGCTGCAGCCGTCGTTGAAGTAATCTTGATTCTCGTTGAGATACATCAGGTGCGCCAGGAGTATCTGCTTCTGATTATTCATGCATTGCGCCCGCAGGGCCTTTTCCTTGGCCTTGGAAAGCGCCGGCAGCAGCAGGGCCGCCAAGATGGCGATGATGGCGATTACGACCAGCAGTTCAATGAGAGTAAAGGCTCGGCGCGCGCGTGCAAAACACAATTCATGCCTCATGAATTTCATCTGTTAAGTTCTAGCGCTAATCTATCAGACTGACAAGAAATTGCTTATGACGCTGCGCGGGTCAACTGGGGGCGTAATGTATTGTGATGCTCCTGGTGCAGTTTAGGGCACACCTTGGTTCGGCGCGGGGCTTGCTGCCCAGTGGATGGACACGACATCGACCCCGGCATTGCAGGGCTGGGCGCTAGCAGTAGATTTCGCGGCGGTGCCCCACCTTGACCACCAACACCAGCAACTCATTATCCTGAATTTGATAAACGATACGGTAGTTGCCCACTCGAATGCGCCACAGGAATTCTTCGCCGGACAGCTTGATACAACCGGGCGGGCGTGGGTCATGGCGCAACGCTTGAATGGCTGGATCAAGGCGGTGTTGAACATCCGCAGACAGGTTGCGGAGCATGCGCTGCGCACGGGATGCGAACTCGATCCGATACATCAGCGGTCCAATCCCAATTCCCGCCGCAGTTGATCGTACGGAATCGTAGCTGGCAAGTTATCGTCGCTGCTGTTGCTAAATCCAGCCTTGGCGCCTGTAGAAGAAGCGGAGCTTGCGGCTCTTACTTCGGCCAATACCTCGCGCGCGTCCTTCAGATCGAGAGCATCCTCTAAGGCCTCAAGCTCAGCCAGATCTTCAATGAGGGACAAGACCTTGTGCGCACTTTCCTCGGAGAGGTTCTTTAGTTTGGTCACGGCCTCTATGACATCGGTTGAACTCATAAAAGAAGTATGTCCCCAAACAGGCCGTGGTCAAGGCTTGCGGCGTCGAAAGAATCCCCGCCCATGGCGAGCCAACTCTCGGCATGATTCCGCGAAACCTCAGCCGCCCTTGCGGTGGTCCCGTTCGAACCCATCAAGTTCCACGACCCGCCCGGTTCGTCGCGCTTCTTCGGCGGCGAACGCGATCAAGTGGCTATGGACTGTTGACTCGATGCCTGCCTCCAACGGGGCTCCCGGGGGCTTGGTCATCTCGTGGTACAGCGCGTTGATCAGCCCCGCGTCGCCGCCGCCGTGCAATTCATAGCCCCCGTCATCGGCCTGCACGGTGTAGCGCACCGGCTCTCCTTCGTGCGGCAGCAGGATGAGGTGCGCGCCGAAATGTTTATGGTAACTTTCGCCCCCTTTTAATACGGCCTTCGTTCCACAAATCTCGATGTGCCGTCCCGTGGCGAAGGCGGTCATGGTGAACGTGCCAGTGACGCCGGTCTCGAACTCCATCGCCAGAACCTGCCGGTCCACTGCGTCGTTGTCGCACCGATACACGCATCGGCCCCACGGACTGGTGCGCAACCAGGCCATCACCTCCTCAGGGGAGGCGTCCTGGGCTCGGTCGTACACCATGCCCAGCCAGGGAACCCGCATGTCGCCACTGTAGCGCAGGGCGTTGTAGGGGCAGGTGTCACCCACCGGACATCCATCAGTGCAGCGGGCGGGCACGCCGGCGGGCGCGCGATCTAACCGGAAAAACTCCACTGAGCCGAAACTTGCAATCCGGGTGCAGCGACGCCCGGCCAACCAGTGAACAATGTCCGTATCGTGGCAGCACTTCGAGAGAATCATGGGCGAACTCTGGCCGACAACCGACCAGTGGCCACGAACAAACGAATGGGCTTGGTGCCACGGATTAACCCCTTCGCTGGCCTGGATGGAGACAACCTCGCCGAGGGCGCCAGAATCCAGAAGTTCCTTTACCTTGCGGTAAAAGGCGGCGAAGCGCAGGACGAAGCACACCATCACTCGCCGACCGTAGTGCCGCGCCAGCCGTTCGGTTTCAAGCACCTGTTCCAACCGGGTCGCAATCGGCTTCTCGAGCAAGACATCGTAGCCCAGCCGCAAGGCTCCCTGGCAATGGTCGAAGTGGACGTTGTCCTGCGTGGCGACGATCATCACGTCGGCGAGTTTTCCAGCCGACAAGATCGCCTCTGCACCCGGGAATCCCTGGAAGGCAGGGTTGCCCGACGTGCGGCGGATTTTCTCAACGCGTTCCGGCACCGGGTCCGCAGCGGCAACAATCTGGAAGCGGTCGGGATGGCGCGCAGCCAGTTGGGTGTAAGTTTGTGCGCGGGCACCGCAGCCGATGCACGCAAGTCTGATGGTTTTTTGTGGTGTCATAAGTATAGCTTTATTACGTTTACGTTCATT
>JBAXTC010000621.1:0-4825 GCA_037130375.1 Verrucomicrobiota bacterium
CAAGCTGAGAACCGAGGCGGGCACGCAGGGGCATCCCTGACGTGCCTTGCAGACTATGGGGTCGGAGAAACAGGGCGATCCACTGCAATCACCCATCACTCGTCACTTCTTGGCCACTTCGTAACACTTAGCAACTTCCGTCCAGTTCAGCACGTTCCAAAACGCTTTCAGGTAATCCGCCCGGCGGTTCTGATACCGGAGATAATAGGCGTGCTCCCAGACGTCGCAGCCGAAAACCGGTTTGCCTTCAACGCCGGCAACTGACCTCCCCATGATCGGGTTATCCTGATTGGCGGTGGAAACGATTTCGAGCTTGCCGTTGTTGACGACCAGCCAGGCCCAGCCGCTGCCAAAACGGCCCATGCCCGCCGCTTCAAATTGTTCCTTGAAGCCGTCGAAGCTGCCGAACGCGGCCTTGATGTCATCGCCCAGTTGGCCGAAGGGCGCCCCGCCCGCCTTCGGACCGAGGATCTTCCAGAACATGGAATGATTCGCATGGCCGCCGCCGTTATTGCGCACGACGCCGCGGATTTCCGCCGGCACCGCGTCGAGATTACTGATGAGAACCTCGACCGATTTCTTTTCGAGGTCCGCCTTGCCGGCAATGGCCTTGTTGACGTTGGTCACATAGGCGGCGTGGTGTTTGTCGTGATGGATTTCCATCGTTTGGGCATCGATATAGGGTTCGAGCGCATCTTTGGAATAAGGAAGTGGAGGTAATTCGTATGCCATATTGTTCCTGACGTAATTGTTGTTCCGTGTTAATCAATGTTCTTTGTTTCTTCCCGGGTAACGGTTGCGAGGATAACATAGCACGTCTGTGCCAAAGTCAAGCTGGGGCAGGTCTAAATCCCGCGGCTATCCTGCCAATTCGACAAAGTTCTTAAGCAACTGCAACCCGATCTTCTGGCTTTTCTCGGGATGAAACTGGGTCGCGAACACGTTGTCCCGCCAGACCGACGAAGCAAATGTCTCGCCATAGCTCGTGCTCGTGGCAACGATGGAATTATCGACGGGTTTGGGAAAGAAACTGTGAACGAAATAGACGTAGCTGCCGTTGTCAATACCGCGGAAAAGGGGGCACTCCGGTTTCACGATGTCGAGCTGGTTCCAGCCGATCTGCGGAATCTTGAGCCCGTTCGTTGCCGGGAATCGAACAACCTTGCCCTGAAAAACGCCCAGCCCTGCCGCGCAACTGTCGAACTCCTCGCTCTTCTCGAACAGCGCCTGATAGCCAACGCAGATGCCAAGGAAGGGCTGGCCCGACTCGATGAATTTCCGCGACGCCTCGAGCATCCCCTGTTTTTGCAGCGCCTGAATGCAATCATCAAAGGCCCCGACTCCCGGCAGCACCACTGCGCGAGCGTCGGCCATCTCTTCGGGCCGCTGCGCGATGCACACTTCCGCGCCGACTTTGAGCAGCGCCTTGTGAACGCTGCGCAAGTTCCCCGAGCCGTAATCGATCAGAGCAATCACACGCACAAGGTAAGAGCGGGCGGGCACCCTGGCAAGTTCGCGGCGTCCCTCTCACGGTCGCGGCGCAATGACCATGGTCTTCTCGGCCATGGTGGCAGCGGGCAGGGCCTCCATGGCACCCATGTTCGACCGCCACCATTTTTCAGCGTCTAAGAGCGTCCAGGTTCCAGCCGAGACGCAGCCCGCCAGCGCCTGGTCCAACGTCTCGGCGCTCGGGGGGCGCTGTTCCGGTGATTTGGCAAGGCATTGCATAATCAGCTCAGCGAGATCAGTGGATACCGCTTTTTCAAGCCGCTCGGCCGGAGGCAGCGGCTTCCATTTCACCTGATTCACCATCAATGCCTCCACATCTTGCTCGTCGAACATCGTTTTGCCGGTCAGCAACCAATAACCAACGGCCCCGAGCGAGTAAAGGTCGCTGCGGGCGTCCACAGCTTCCGGTCGGTTCACCGCCTCGGGCGCCATGAAGTGCGGAGTTCCGACTACTGCATCCGTGGCATGGCCCTTGGTCGCACCCGAACTGACCGCCTTCACCAGCCCGAAATCGAGGACTTTGACCAGGTCGCATACGCCGCCCCGTCGAGTGAGGATGATGTTCGCTGGTTTGATGTCGCGGTGGATCAACCCGATGCGGTGCGCTTCAGCCAGGGAACCGCAGACCTGGCGCAGGATGTGGATGACGCGCCCCTCGGGCTGCGGGCCGAATTGCCGCACGAGTTGGTCAAGGTCGGTGCCACCCAAGTATTCCATGGCGTAGTAGAACAAACCCTCCGGCGTGTGCCCGTAGTCATAGATGGACACGGTGTTGGGATGGGTAAGCTGGCTGGTCATCTGCACCTCGTGCTCGAACCGGGCGGCGTTCTCCTCGTTGGTCATATCCGGGCTCAACAGCTTGATGGCCACCGGGCGCCGCAGCAGAGAATGCCGGGCGCGGTACACCATGCCATTGGCCCCGCGCCCGATCTCCTGCACCAGCACGTATTGTCCCAGCCGGCGGGCGGCGAGCGTGCTTTTCCGCACCGAAGCCTGCAGCCGCTCGACCAGCATCGTGAACCCGAAGATGGCGCCGCCGCTCAGCACGAGCAGAAGGAACAAAACCAAAAACACCCGGCGCAGGACATAAAGCGTCTGAAATGCCTCCTCCTCTGACACTTCGGTCGCCACTCCCATTCCGTAATCGCGCAGCCAGGCCCACGCGCCGACAACCTTCACTCCGCGGTAATTCCGATAACCATTCACGTCGTAACCGTCATAACCTGTCGTTGCCGCCAGCGCCATTCGGGTAAGACCAAGCTGGTCCCGCGGCTTGGGCGGAGGGTCGCCGGGCCGCAGTTCGGCCCCCGGATCGAGCAGCTTCAGATTGAGGATCGCCGTGTTCTCACGTCCGGGGGGAACCAACCCCAGAGTCTTGAGCACAGGATCAACGCGCGTCGCCGTCAGCATCATCCCGCGGCGGTCAAAGGCGTAGGCTTCGCCCGTCTCACCCATGTGCGCCACCGAGAATATCTGGGAGAACTCCTTTTCCGGTTTCATCCGCAGCCCGATCACGGCAATGACCGCGCCGTTGGTGGACTTAACCGGCGCGGCGACGAACATGGTCGGACCTTCGGCCCGCAGGTTGAGCGTTGCCTCGGGCGCAAAGGGCCGGGACGCAGCCAATTCACCGTCGAGCGCCTTGTTGAGAAACAGATCATAGGCCCGCGGCGCGCGCGTGCCGACCAGCCGCCGGTAGGTGGACGCCAGGATCTGTTTGTCAGGGGACACCACCACGTAATCCAGATAGTGCTGCGCCTCCAGAAGCGGCGTCAGGTCAAGTTGCAACGTCTGCGCCGCACCTGAATCAGCCAGCACGGTCTCGGCGAGGTTGGAGTCTTGAGCCAGCACAGTCAGTTCATCGATCGCCGCACGGATGTGCAGGTCCGAAGCGAAGGACTGCGCGTCATATTCCCGCTCGGTGAACCAGAGGCGCAGTGCCGCGATGTCGGCGTTAAGCACGGTCTGCAGGCGCGAAGCCAGTTCAGCCCGCGTCGTTCCGTCCACCCGGCTCCGGACCCAAAAGCCGACCAGGCCGATGATCAAGGCACCCACCAGCGGCAATACCCACAATCGTTTCAACACGCCCGGCAGCGCTTGCGTCGCGAACCGGGCGAGTGAACTCGTGCGGGAACTTGTTTCGTCAACGGTCACCCGCCAACACTGTGTTCAGCCATCGCGCTTGTCAACCGTCGGAAAGGCGAAAACCTTCTTGCTTTACACCAGGCCATATTTCGATTTGCATCACGGGAGCGAGAGCAAAATGAAATACTTCCACCAATTATTCTTGAGCATCCTCTGCTCCGCCCCATTATTAGGGGCGGAGAGCAAAATCATCGCGACAGGCGCAGCGCTGGAAAAGCTGGCCGGCGATTTTGTCTTCACCGAAGGGCCGGCCTGCGATGGCCGGGGCAATGTGTTCTTCACCGACCAACCCAATGACCGCATCCTCAAGTGGAGCATCGAGGGCAAGCTATCGACGTTCATGCAGCCTTCCGGGCGGGCTAACGGCCTTTCCTTTGACCGCCAGGGAAATCTTTGGGCGTGCGCGGATGAGAAGAACGAGCTGTGGCGGATTGATCCGGCCGGGAAAACGACTGTCGTGGTGAAGGATTATCAGGGCAAGTTGCTCAACGGCCCGAACGATGTCTGGATCAGGCCTGGTGGCGGTTTGTATTTCACCGACCCATATTACCAGCGTCCGTATTGGAAACGCGGCCCCAAGGAAATAGATGAATGCGTTTATTACCTTTCGCCGGATTACAAACAGGTGACGCGCGTGATCGATGACCTGAAGCAGCCCAACGGCATAATCGGCTCTCCGGACGGCAAAAACCTTTACGTGGCCGACATCGGCGCGGGCAAAACCTACCGCTACAGCATCGAGCCGGGAGGCCTGCTCAAAGACAAAAAGCTGTTTTGCGAACTGGGTTCGGACGGAATGACCATCGACAACAAGGGCAATATTTACCTCACCGGCAAAGGAGTTTCGGTGTTTGATGCGAACGGCCAAAAGATCGAGCAGATCGACGTGTCGGAGCCTTGGACAGCGAATGTTTGCTTCGGTGGCAAAAATCGGCAGACCCTGTTCATCACTGCGAGCAAGAACTTTTACGGTCTCCGCATGAAGGTCAACGGCGTCGATAGCCAATAACTGAAACTGAACTGGTTCTTGCGCCCGCACCCGCACTAAACCTGACTCTCACGCGCCACAGGAGGAAACGGAGGGGGAAAAATCCGCGACCAGGCAAAAAGCTCCATTTGGAGCGCGGACATTCTTGTCCGCTCCCGGAGCTCAGTCAACCCCTAAGGGGAC
>JBAXTC010000622.1:0-4815 GCA_037130375.1 Verrucomicrobiota bacterium
GAATTTAGCTTTTCTCATGGAATGATTTGCTTGATTTACACTTCGACTGCCGATGAACGGATATGTTCATCTGAGCGGCATGATTTATCGGGCGTTCGTACTTTCATCCGGCAGACCCTCGCGCAGGCACCCATTTTCGACAGTCCGATGTTTGTTATGGGCGATCCGGCATATTACTCTCGCTTTGGCTTCGGGCGAAAGAAGCAACCGCAGTGTCCGCACGCTCCGACCAACGAGCATTTCATGGCTCTGCGCTACAGCGGTCATGCCTGTTTCACCAGCAGCAGAACCTTATCCACCGCCTCTTCCGCTTTGGTGGGGATGAGCGCGCCGCCGCGTGGTTTGATCTCGACTTCGCCCTTGGCGAGTGATTTCTCGCCGATGCCAACACGAATCGGAAAACCGACCAGTTCGGAATCTTTGAACTTCACCCCGGGCCGGTCATTGCGGTCGTCAAGGATCACGTCGATGCCGCGTGCGGTGAGATCGGCGTAGATTTTCTCGGCAAGCTGCATCACGGCGCCTTCCGGCGCGACGTTGAGGGGCGTGATGCAAACGGTGTAGGGCGCGACGCTGACCGGCCAGATAATGCCGTTGTCGTCGTGACTCTGCTCGATGACCGCCTGCATGGTGCGCGTGACGCCGATGCCATAACAGCCCATGATCGCGGGCTGCTGTTTGCCGGCCTCGTCAAGGAACAGCGCGTGGAGGGCCTCGCTGTATTTGGTGCCGAGCTTGAAGACGTGGCCGACTTCGATGGCGCGCTGGACTTTGAGGGGTTTCCCGCATTTGTGGCAGGCCTCACCCGCTTGCACGAGACGCAAGTCGGCCCAGTGCGCGACTTGAATGTCGCGTCCGATGGCGACGTTGCGCAGGTGGAAGCCGTCGGCGTTGGCGCCGGTGGTCATTTCGGCGGCGTCTCGCAGGTGTTCGTCGGCATAGACAGGGAACTGCGTCACACCCACAGCGCCGAGGCTTCCCGGATGGGCGCCGAGCGCGGCGAAAATCTCTTCCGCTTCGGCGGGGCGCAATGTCGCAGTGCCGAGGGTGCTGATGAGCTTGGCTTCGTTCAATTGGTCGTCGCCACGCAGGAGGATCAGCACGATCTTGCTCTCGGCCATGTACACGAGCGTCTTGATTTGGCGGTCGGCAGCGACGTTATAGGGCGGCTTCGAGAGGGCCTCGATGGTCACAACGCCCGGCGTGGCGAACTTTTCAATTCCGCACTCCGCACTGCGCACTCCGCACTTCTCGACCGCACTCGTCGCCTTCTCTACATTGGCCGCGTAACCGCACGCGTCGCAGAACACGACTTCGTTCTCGCCTGTTTCGGCAGGCACCATGAATTCGTGCGAGAACTTGCCACCCATGACGCCGGTGTCGGCCTCGACCGCGATGGTCTTGAGGCCGCAACGCTGGAAGATGCGCGCGTAGGCGTCATACATCTTGCGGTAACTGGCCTGCGCGGCGTCCTCCGTGGCGTCAAAGCTATAGGCATCTTTCATGATGAACTCCTTGGCGCGCATGAGGCCGAAGCGCGGGCGGATTTCATCCCGGAATTTGGTCTGAATCTGATAGAAGTTCTTGGGCATCTGCCGGTAAGAATTGATCTCGCCGGCGACCAGCGTGGTGATGACTTCCTCGTGCGTCGGGCCGAGCACCCATTCCTTCTTGGCGCGATCGCGCACTTTGAACAGGACGTCCTTGGCGGTTTCGTAACGGCCACTCTGCTGCCAGATGTCGGTCGGCTGCAGGGCAGGCATGAGCAATTCGAGGGCGCCGGCCCGATTCATCTCTTCGCGGACAATCTGCTCGACCTTGCGCAGCGCGCGCAGCCCCAGCGGCATGAAGGTGTAAAGCCCGCCAGTGAGCTTGCGAATGAGCCCGGCGCGCAAAAGGAGCTTGTGCGAAGCGATCTCCGCTTCGGCAGGGGTTTCTTTGAGGGTGGGAATGAGGGTTTGGGTCCAACGCATAAAATTGTGGTCTTAACGATAAAACTTCTTTACGACTTCACTGGGTGTGGCGATGACCGGCGCACCAAGATCAAACTCGCGAAGCAACAGGGTCAATCGCGCGAAGTCAATGTCGCGCAGGTGAGAGTCGTAAGTAATCAAGAGCGAGCAGAATGAGGACGTTAGAGTCAACGGCAACGAGCCTGGGCTTCTGCATCGGAGCCGTAGATGATATGTAACCCTTCTTCCAAAAGCTTCTGGCGCTCTTCATCAGTCAATTTATTACAACGCTGACGAGCCGTATCACACGCGGCGAGCAGTTCCTTCCGGCGCTTGGTCGCGGCTGCGGCAGAGAACTTATTCTTCATGATTTTAGAGTAGCAGGCTTCGCGGAATCCGCCAGTTATTTCACCGTATTGACCAGCGGCGCGAACCCACCGATACGCACTTCGAGGCGGTCGCCGGAGGCAATCGGCCCGACGCCGCTCGGTGTGCCGGTGAGGATGATATCGCCAGGCAGCAGAGTCAGGTTGGTCGAGATAAAGCTGACGAGGTGATGGCAGTCGAAGATGAGTTGGTTGGTGTTCGAGTTTTGCCGCAACTGACTGTTTTGGAAGAGTTGAATTGTCAAGTCGTGCGGGTCGATCTTGGTCTCGACATAAGGTCCCAGCGGAGTAAAGGTGTCGAAGGACTTGGAGCGCGCATATTGAGTTTCGCTATTTTGGATGGTGCGGTCGCTGATGTCCTGGGCGGAGGTGTAGCCGAAGATATAGCGGGCGGCGGCAGCGGGCGTGACGTTGCGCACGCGGCGGCCAATGACGATGCACAACTCGGCTTCGAAGTCAGTCCGGTGGGTTGGGAACGGAATTTCAATTTTGCCACCATCAGGAATCAGCGAGGAGGGGGCCTTGAACCAGATTAGCGGCTCTTTGGGCAGCGGCTTGTTCTGTTCCCGGGCGTGGTCGGCGTAGTTCAGGCCGACCGCGATAATCTTGGAGGGAGCGACGGGTGTCAACATCCGCACGCCTTTGGGCAATGTTGGTTTTTTGTCAAACGAGTGAGAGCCGAAAACATCGCCGCACACGGGGAATATCTCGCCGTCCACGACCTTTGCGTAAAAGATCTCGTCGCCTTTCTGGAATCGTCCAATTGTTGCCATAGATAGGATAAATACTAACAGATGAGGCTATTCCCACGCAAGATGAAAGCGTCTTAGAGTCCGGCGAGTCGAATTGCGCTGACCAGGGTGGCGATTAGCAGATTCGGAGCACAGCCCAGCAGCAGCACCGCCAATGCCAGGAGTGCCAGGGCCAACTGGCTTGCAACCGGCGTCGCCAGCGGCCCGGCATCGGCCGCCGGTTCCGCGACGTAAATCTGTTTAAGCACCTGAAGGTAGTAATAGAGCGAAACGGCGCTCATCGCGAGGGCCACAATCACCAGCCAGAGCAAGCCGAGGTTTTTTGGATCGGTGTTCAAAGCGGCAGCGAAGACGAAGAACTTTCCGAAAAAACCAGCTAACGGCGGAATGCCCGCCAGCGACAGCATGAAAATCATCATGCAGAGGGACAATAGCGGCGCGCGGCGGCTTAGCCCGGCGAAATCCGACAGCTTGTCGTCCCCTGCCCTCTCCTGGACCACTGCGACCACGCCAAACGCGCCGAGCGTGGTGAGGGCGTAGGTGATGACGTAATAAATCAGCGCGGCAAGGCTCTGTCCTCCGTGGGACAGAACGCCCAGGAGCATGTAGCCCGCGTGGGCGATGGCCGAGTAAGCGAGCAGCCGCCGCACGCTAATTTGGACGATCGCAGCCAGATTCCCGAGCACCATCGAAGCCCCGGCCACCACGGCAAGCACCGGAACCCAGCCAGGCAGATAAGCATGCCAGGCGGCGCTGCCTTCCGCCCCCTTGAAACCGATCATCATCACTTTGGCGAAGACCAGGAAACTGGCAACCTTCGAGCCGGAGGCAATCAACGCAGCGCTCGGCGCAGGAGCGCCCTGGTAGGCGTCCGGCGCCCAGAGGTGAAACGGCACCACCGCCACTTTGAATCCGAAACCGATGACCATCATCACGCTCGCTACCACCAGCAGCGGGTCGAGCTTGGGGCCTTTGATTGCCGCCGCGATTTGACCAAGGTTCGTCGCGCCCGACATCCCGTAGAGCAGGCTCAACCCGAACAAGGTAAAGGCCGCAGCCATGCCGCCGAACAGGAAATATTTCAGGGCCGCTTCAGCCGAGTTCACGTTGCGCTTGTTGAAAGCCGTCAGGATGTAGAGCGACAGACTCGTGAGTTCGAGCGAAATGAAAATCATCAGGATGTCCTCCGAACTGGCCAGGAACATCATTCCGACCGCCGCCAAAAGGATCAACGCCAGATACTCTCCGGTGTGCGGGGTGAAATCCGTTTCCACCGAAATCACAATGGTGAAGATGGTTAGAACCAACAGCGCGACTTTCACGAGCTGCGTCAGTGGATCGGCCACCAGCATCCCCTGCATAAAATTCGCGTGTTGCGGCAGCGCAAGCATGTACGTCACCGCCGCCAGGCAGCCCACGCAGGCGATCACCGCGCCAATAACGCGCCGGAGGCGAAGCTCCTGTTTGCGCAGCGCCAAAAGGTCCGCGGCCAGCACGAGCAGCGCCGCGATGACAACGATGGTTTCGGGCGCGGCAAGTTTCAGCAGTTCGAGGAAGCTCACCTGGTTCATGGCGGGCCTCCTTTCGGCAACCAATCAAACAGCCGCGAACCGAAGCTTGGGACAATGATATCCAGCAGCAGTCGTGGCCAGAGGCCAATCAGGAGCGCGGTTCCCAAGAGGAGCACCGCCCCGATCCGTTCCGGAACCGAAATTGGTTCCAGCT
>JBAXTC010000623.1:0-4802 GCA_037130375.1 Verrucomicrobiota bacterium
TCGCCCGGTTGGTCGAACAACGTCTGCGCGGCCAGACCCAACTTCAATGCCTCAGCGACAATGCCGACACCTTGTCATTGGCCGATTCGATCTCCAAGCGTGTTGAGCGCGAGGGACGATGGCGTCCAATTCCGGTGGCGGCTTGTCCTGACCCGAGCGAGGGAGCCAGCGCTACAATTGACGGGGTAATGCTAGGCCAGGCTCTAGCGCCGCAGAGCCTCGATTGCCCGCCACAAAAATCCCGCTACCCAAGCACGCCTCTTTTTCTTGAATCAGCCCTGGAATTTCCCTCCGTTCGCTAAATGGCGCTTGCAGCGCCGCAATTGGAGCCCTATCATGAATGACTATGAAAACAAATCAAATCAGAGCAATTCGAATGAATAAAGGCGTCATGGCATTCGCGGTGCTGGTGGCATTGAATCTGGCGTGCGTCAGCCCTGCCTGGGCTGGCTGGCGCTGGGTGTCGCTGCATCCCGCCGGCACCAATTATGACCAATCTCTGGCCACCTCCGTCGGCGGCGGCCAGATTGGCGGCCAAGTCCAGGACAACGGTGTCTTCCGGGCGTCGATTTGGAATTCCCCTTCAAGCGCCGGTTTGGTCGAGTTGGAGCCCTCCTTGACCATTCCCTCGCGCGTCAACGGCGTTGGTGGGGGCATCCAGGTGGGTTGGATTATTTCCGTGCCGAGTTGGTGGCAAGGGGTTCCGGGCGTTTCCAAAACCGTGGTGAACCCCGGCGACCCGGTGGACTGGCTCGGGGGCACGCTTTACGGAGTGTGCGGGCAATGGGTGGTCGGCAACGCGATCCCGGCGGCCGGCGGCGCAGACCCGATGCTCTACCATCTCAACGCCACTTCCAGCGAGCCGGGCATTGACTTGCTGCCAGACGGCAAAAGAGCCGGCAGCGCGTTTGGCGTCGTCAAAGCCACGGCCACCTCGCCAGGCATCCAGTTCGGCTCGGCGGCGGATGTCAACGTGGAGACGGCCGCGCTCTGGAGAGGCTCCGCGGCGTCGTATGTGGATCTCCATCCCATTGACACAACCTGGACCGACTCCCTCGCCATTAGCGCCTGGGGCGACCAGCAGGCCGGGCATGTCGAAGACAAATCGCTCAACCGTCACGCCGCGCTTTGGACCGGAACCGCTGCGAGTTTTGTGGATCTGCACCCCTACGATCCCGCACTTGAACAGTATGATTCCTGGGTGAAGGGCATGACAGAGGGGGTCGAAGTGGGCTATTTGATGTCACCCAACGGCTTGGATATCTTCGCGGGGCTGTGGCAGGGAAACGCGGCTTCGTTCCTGAACCTCGACACTTACCTGCCCAGCGGGTATTCCGCCGGCCAGCCGTTCGGCGCCGATTGGCTCAACAACAACGAGCTTTGGGTAGTAGGGGTGGTGTACAACGACACTCTCGACCGCCTTGAAGCCGCCGCCTGGATCTACACAGTGGAGTCTCCCCCCCTCACCATCGCCAAAGCGGGCACCAACGTGGTGATCTCCTGGCCCGCCGCAGCGGTCGGTTTCGACCTCGAAACGAAATCCAACCTGTCGCCCCAGACCGCCTGGATACCGGTGGACACCTCCAAGGCCACGAACGAACTCAGCGTCGCAGTTCCAGCGGGGATGAGAAGACTCACCCTCCCGATCGTCAAAACCGGCAGCCAATTCTACCGCCTGCACCGGATCAACACCGTGACCGACCTGGATGGCAATGTTTACAAGATCGTCAAGATCGGCACGCAGGAGTGGCTGGTGGGGAACCTGAAGACCACCCGGTTCTGCAATGGCGACGCCATCCCGCAGATCATCGACCCGGTGCAATGGAAAGACAACCGCGACGCCGCCTGCTGCGACTACAACAACGACCCCGCGCTCGGCGCCATCTACGGCAAGCTCTACAACTGGCAGGCCGCCAGCGATCCGCGCGGCCTGGCCCCCGCCGGCTGGCGCGTGGCCGGCACCAATGACTGGGAAACCCTCTGTAATTACTTGGGCGGCTCGGCCGTGGCTGGCGGCAAGCTCAAAGAAGCGGGGTTCGCACACTGGGTCAGCCCAAATACCGATGCCGGCAACGAAACCGGCTTCACCGCGCTGCCCGGAGGCAACCGCGGCTACAATGGTCCCTTCGGCCTCCTGGGCACTTTCGGCCAGTGGTGGACCGGCGACGGAGCCGACGAATTCAGCGCCTTCACCGTCGGCATGTTCAACGACTCGGCAATGCTGGGCACCACAGTGGATCGCAAGGCCAAAGGCTTCTCGGTGCGTTGCGTCCGCTAGTAAACCTTGCACTGGACCAGCCTCTCCGCACCCCGGCAGCCTGCAGTTCGATCTGCGGGAGTTCCAAGCTCCCGCAGTGGGCACTAATCTCGGCACTCGTGCAAATGTCACCCCTCACTATTGACACAACCGGAGATCCTCCTGAGCTTGCGGCTCGGTTTGGTGTTGCTCATTGAGCAGGTTGGAGAGGTAGGACCAACTGCCCATGTGTAATCGCTCGGCGATCCACTTCGGCTTCGTATATCCTTCCGCTGATCCCCACGGTTCATGACGTGATACTTGCACGACGAGAAAGCGCCGCCGGGGCGGCGCAGTCCAAAACCTGGCCGAAGCCCTCTCAGGCCAAGGGCCTGCTGCGCCATAAAGTTCCGGATTGGTTGGGCCGGCTCAATTCAAACAAGCATTCTTTCTGCCTCAGGCTGGCGGCTGGTAGGACGAAGGATCAATCGCGCTTTCAGCGCTGATAGGGTTTTGGGCTGATGAACCCAGGGCGTTGCCCTGGGCTGAATTCTCGACACAGTTGGCATGGCGGGACCAATCTTTTGAAATCCATCTTCAATTGTCGAACCTTGTTGTTTGGCCGAAGAGCCTGGCCCCAGCCCTTTCACCGCACCCGCCGGACCGGGGCGAAACCTCCAACCCCGGCCCGGGAACTGCGCGCTGTTTAGGAGGCGCGTTTGCTGGCGCGGTCGCTCCAGGCGCTGGGGCCGGCCGCGCCGATGGCGGGGACGCGATACCAGTATTCGGTGCCGCTGACCAGGCCGGTGTCGGTGCAGTTCGAGAGCTTGCCGACGTAGCATTGGGTCCAGGGACCTTCGGAGGCGGTGGCGCGTTCGGCGACGTAGGTTTGGACGCCGCGCTTGATGGCGTCCCAGTAGTGATTGTAGAGCAGACTCCGGTCGGGGGAGACCCCTGCTGGGGCAAGCTCTGCCGTAAACGACAGCCAAAGAAGGGAAGGTGAGGCGAACCGCCCGACAAGGGCAAAGACCGGCCAGCGTAGGTCGATAAAGCCAAGCTGGACGGAGTTCGTCAGACTGGCGGATCAGGCCGTAGTAGCGTTTGCAGGCGCGGACATGATAAACCGTGCTGAGCCAAGGGCCTGTGGCTACAGCCGTCGTTCCAGTGGGTGATTCCCTCGGAGTTGGTAATTGTGGTTGACGAAGTTTCAGCCGGCTGATAAGTGAGTCTCATGCCCATGCGTTGCGCTCTATTTCTCCTCGCGGCCCTCGCGGCTGTGCAAACCGCCTTTGCGCAATCCCCAGAGTTCATCGCCAGCCAGGTTACATCGAGCGACTATTCGAACCACCTCTCCTCTCTGCCGGTTCAGCAGGGAAAATCACGGGGATTCTACGACGCCGACCCGGTCCACGGCTACTCGGCACAGCCCGACCTGTTGACAGCGCGGAGTAATATTATAAACACTTTCTCGTCCATTCTCGGCCCGACAAATGTCTCGGAACAGGCCGTGAACCTGGATCAATTCCCCGGGCAAAACATCATCGGGGTTCTGCACGGGACCGATCCCACAGCCGGCATTTACGTCGTGGGCGCTCACTACGACGCGATCACCGGAGGCTTCGTCAACCAGCCCGTCAGTCCTGGCGCGGACGACAACGCCAGCGGCGTAGCGGGCGTTATGACGGCCGCCAACATCCTTTCCCGGTATCACTTCAAAGCCACCATTTACTTTGTGGCTTTCGACCTGGAGGAATCTCGCTTTGGCAACTCCCCGCACTGGCACACGCGGGGCAGTTACGTTTACGCCCAACAGGCCCAAGCTGCCGGAATGAACATCCGCGGCATGATCAGTCTGGACATGATTGCCGCGCACCGGAACAGCACCGAGACCAATGTGGACGTCTCGGACGCGATCGCGGGCTCTGGTGGCATGGGAGTGGAAGTGGCGGATGCCCTGGATCGAGTGGGGAGCGCACTCGGAACTGGCCTGACTGCCCAGCGGTTTGGCGCCCAGGACGTAAGCGACCACATCGAATTCAAGGCGGTGGGCTATAAGGCTTGTATGGTTGCCGAGGCAAACGAGGGCGAGAATCCATATTACCATTCGAACAACGACTACCTTGGCAACACCGAAAATGGTCATCCCTACATCGACTCGATCTATGCCAGCAAGATTGTGGCCGGCGCAGTGGACTATTTAGCCACGGCGGCGGTAGTCGTTCCCGAGCCCACGCAAGTTGTGTTGATGGCCGGCGTCTCGACCAACGGGTTGTTCACGCTTGCCTTCCAAGGCGATGCCGGCCGGGCCTATGAAATCGACGCGTCAACAAATCTAGCGAACTGGGATTTCGTAACAAACCTGCTAAGCGGTGACGGGAACTTCCAATTCACCGACGGCCAATCAAAGTTACTTTCCCAACGCTTCTTCCGAGTTCTCGCGCGTTAGAGGCTCTGGTGCAGTGGGGCAACGTAACGGGAGGCTCCTTGCCGCCTTTCGCGCGTGCGATCTGATCTGGCGTTGCCGCAGGTGAAGGGCCGCCGTTCCCAGCGCCAGCAGCGCTCCCAC
>JBAXTC010000624.1:0-4788 GCA_037130375.1 Verrucomicrobiota bacterium
ATTCTTGGTGGCGGGGAACTGACCCGCAAGCTGGCCGTCAGTGCCCATGCCTTCAGCGCTTCCGCCAAAACCAAGATTGAAGCAAAAGGCGGGACGTGTGAACTGGTTGCATTTAGGAGGCTGGCACCGGCAAAACCCGAGAGTGCCAAACCCTGACTTGTTTCATGCGTTCGGAAGCAACCCCTAACTTAACCATACGGACCTCGCGATTCGAAGTTCGAACATCTGTCAGATTTCAGAACTCGGGATCTTAGTCTAGTACTGCCATGCTCGCTGCCATTGTCAACACTTTCACCAACTGTTTCAAAATACCGGAACTTAAGTCTCGGATTCTGTACACCTTGATGGTGCTGGCGATCTGCCGGCTGGAGGCAGTAGTGCGCATCCCGGGTTTGAATGGCTCTGCGCTGTCCGCGTTCTTTGAAAGCAAGACCAACACGGCGGCTGGATCCTCAATGCTGGGGATGTACAGCTTGTTTACTGGAGGCGCCTTGGAGCATTGCGCGGTTGGCGCGCTGGGGATCATGCCTTACATCAGCGCGACTATCATCATCCAGTTGCTTACTGCGGTCATTCCAACCCTTAGCAAACTTGCACGGGAGGAAGGCGGACGCACGAAGATCATTCAGTATGGCCGCTACCTCACAGTGCTGCTCTGTCTGGGCCAAGGTCTGGTGATGGCGATTGGGTGGGAGAATCCTGAGAAGCTGTTTCAAGGGTGGAACCCCGCCACCCGCTTGGTTCTCTATAGCGACGCCTACATCTGGTTTTATCGCCTCCAAACGCTGCTCATGCTGACGACCGGCACCATGCTACTGATGTGGCTCGGAGAGCAGATTACTGAGCGGGGCATCGGCAACGGTGTTTCCCTAGTCATCACCATCGGCATTTTGGCGCGCCTTCCCCAGGCGGCTGTGGCCCTCTGGGATATGTTTGTCGGCGGTGGCGGAATGGAAGCCAAGTTCAATTTGGGTCACGGCATTGCGCTGGTTCTGTTGCTGGCTGGTGTGATTGCCGGCGTTATCGCCATCACACAGGCTCAAAGGAAAGTGCCTGTGCAATACGCTCAGAGGGCGGTGGGACGAAAAGTTTATTCGGGTGGCACCTCCTTCATGCCGTTACGGGTTAATTACTCGGGGGTCATGCCGATTATTTTTGCCCAGGCGATTCTAATGTTTCCGCAAAAGATATTCCTGTTTCTCGGCCAAAGCTTGAATGTGAAGTTTTTCGGCGAGATCGCCCGCGCGTTGGCAGAAGGGGCGCTTCTTTATATGATCTTATACGCTTTGATGATCTTGTTCTTCTCGTACTTCTGGGTCGCGACCCAGTTTAATGAATTGCAGATCGCTGATGATTTGAAGAAGAACGGCGGGTACATCCCCGGTGTGCGTCCGGGACAGGCCACCAGCGACTATCTGCACAACGCGATGAGCCGAATTACGCTTGCAGGAGCAGTGTTCCTGACCGTCATAGCCCTGATTCCAATCTGGCTTGGCGGCGTGATGAGCATTCCCTTCTCCGTCGCTACATTTTTCGGTGGCACCAGCATGTTGATCCTGGTGGGCGTGATGCTGGACACAATGCGACAGATGGAAACGCATTTGTTAATGCGGCATTACGACGGCTTTTTGAAGAAAGGTCGGCTCCGGGGCCGGTTCTGATGTCTCCTTTTCTAAACCGAATCATTATTTTGATCGTAATCCGAATATCCAGCCCGGTTCACTCACGATTGGGCTTAAGCTTAGCTTGGGGATGAGAATGGTCCTACGTCGATGATCGTTTTGAAGAGTGAGCGGGATTTGGAAGCGATGCGCCCGGCGTGCGTGGTAGCCAGCGTGGTTCTCAATGACGTCGCGGCCTTCGTGCAACCCGGGGTGACCACGAAGCAGGTGGACGAATTTGCGGCGTCCCGGATGAAGCACTACGGTGCCAAGAGCGCATTTTTGGGTTATCGGAAATATCCGTGCCAGATGTGCATCTCTGTTAACGACCAGGTCGTTCATGGTCTGGCAGGTTCCCGGCAGTTGCAGTTCGGTGATATTGTCAGCCTGGATGTCGGAGTCGTTTACAACGGGTTTATCGGCGACACAGCCCGGACGGTGGTGGCTGGCGGTTGCGGTGTGCTGGCCCAGAAATTGATGGACATCACCGAAAAGTCGCTTTACGAGGGTATTGCGCAGGCTGTGCCGGGTGGGCGGGTGGCGGACATCTCGCGTGCAATCCAGAGTTTCGTGGAAGGTAACGGATTCAGCGTGGTCCGGGAATTTGTCGGACACGGCGTCGGTCGGTCCATGCACGAAGAGCCGCAGGTTCCGAATTTCGTGGATGGCAAGTCGTCTCCGAAGTTGCGGCCGGGCATGACCATCGCGATTGAGCCAATGGTCAACGCTGGTTCTGCGGAAGTAAAAATTTTGAATGATGGCTGGACAGTCGTCACTCGGGATGGTTCACTATCAGCTCATTTTGAGCATACGGTTTTGATTACCGAGTCTGAACCGGAGATACTGACATGGCCCGAGAAAGTGCTATCGAAGCTGAAGGTGCCATAGTTGATGTTCTGGCGAACACGACGTATCGGGTGGAACTGTCCAACGGTCACCGGTTGCTGGGATTCGTAGCTGGCAAAGCCAGATTGAGCTTTGCCCGCCTGGCACTCGGGGATAAAGTGCGGTTGGAATTATCGCCTTACGACTTGTCGTCGGGGCGGATTATTGTGGAAAAACAAACGACTTAAATATGAAAGTTCGCGCGTCCGTTAAAAAGCTTTGCGAGAATTGCAAGATTATCAAACGCAAAGGCGTCATCCGTGTGATTTGCACCAATGCCCGCCATAAACAGCGGCAAGGTTGATCCTTCACCGAACGCACTCATGTAACCAGGTAGCTTTTGTAACTTATTTGACGAATATATGGCTCGTATCATTGGCGTAGAAGTTCCGCCCAACAAGCGCATCGACATCGCCCTGCGCTACATTTACGGCATCGGCCCCAGCAATGCAAAGGTCATTTTGGCGAATGCCAAAATCGATCCCAGCGTCCGTGCCAAGGATCTGACCGAGCAACAACTCTCGCAGATTGTGCATGCCATTCAGGACGGCAAGTACGTCATCGAAGGTGATCTGCGCCGCGAGATCGGTATGAACCTCAAACGATTACAGGGCATCAAGTGCTATCGAGGCATCCGCCATTTACGCGGCTTGCCCGTGCGTGGTCAGCGCACCCAGACCAACGCCCGCACCCGCAAAGGCCCGCGGAAGACCGTCGGTGTCGTCCGCAGCCCGACCGCCAAGACTGGCATCCATTGATTTCTCCTATAACGTTTTACAATTTGTATAAGTACTATGGCTGACGAGATTAAAAAGAAACCTGCTTCCAAGAAGGAAGGCAAACCCGAGGGCAAGCCCGAAGGTGGTGGCGATAAGGCTGAGGCTAAGGCTACCGGGAAGCCGCATGGCGAATCCCATCCGGGCAAGGGGCCGAAGAAGTCCACTGCACCGGCTGCAGACGGAAGCGTCCCTGGTGCTGAGGCGCCAAAGTCCGCTGAAGTCGCGATGCCGGTTGCTGCGGTTGCGGCGCCAACGGCCGCCGAGTTGCTCGCCGATGACATGGCGGGCAAGAAGATCGTCAAGGCCAAGGGTGCCAAGAATATCATCAGTGGCATCGCTAACATTTTGGCCACCTTCAACAACACGCTCGTGAGCATCACCGACATGCAGGGGCATGTTATCGGGTGGTCGAGCGCGGGTCGTGTTGGGTTCAAAGGGTCGCGTAAAAGCACGGCTTACGCGGCTCAACAAGTCGCCCAGGACGCCGCCCGACAGGCCATGTCGCATGGGATGCGCGAGGTCGAAGTGCGCGTTAAAGGTCCCGGCTCCGGCCGTGAGTCAGCCATCCGCGCCTTTCAGGCGATTGGATTGGAGATTACCGTGATCAAGGACGTTACGCCCGTGCCACACAATGGCTGTCGGCCCCGCAAGAAGCGGCGCGTCTAACCCCTAACTTTTAACCCTATACTCTAAGCATGGCTCGTTATACAGGTCCTCGTGTTCGCATCAGCCGCCGTTTCGGCATCCCGATCTTCGGCCCGTCGAAATACCTTGAGCGCCGCAATTATGGTCCCGGCATGCATGGCCCCAAGTCGCGGCGCAAGCATACGGACTACGGCCTTGGCCTCATTGAGAAGCAAAAGCTGCGTTATTATTATGGTTTGCTCGAACGCCAGTTTCGGGGCGTCTATGAGCGCGCGCTCAAACGTCGTGGCGTCACTGGTGAACAGATGTTGCAGATCCTTGAGACACGCCTGGACAACGTCGCTTACCATCTCGGCTTCGCCAACACGCGCGCGGCGGCCCGACAATTGGTTGCCCACGGTCATGTCCGGGTGAACGGTCGCAAGGTCAACATTCCTTCTTTTGGCCTCAAGGTGAACGACGTGATTGAGATCAAGAATTCCAACGCTGCACGGCAATTGGCCACGAAGAATCTGGAAAGCGCCGGGAGCCGGTCTGTGCCCGATTGGCTGTCTCTGAACAAAGAGGCGCTGAAGGGCGTCGTGATGCGCATTCCGACGCGCGACGAGATTCAGCCCATTGCCAACGAGCAGGCCGTAGTCGAATTTTACTCCCGCTAACATTAACCTGCCCTCCGGGTGGAGGGCGCAACGCAATTACACGGGCTGCGCCGGCAGCGGGAATGCATCCGGCGGAGCCAGATTAAAATTGCCAGAAAGAGAAATATGCCAGTACGTTTAGGACGTTTTGAAATGCCCAAGCGGTTGACCAAAGAGGAT
>JBAXTC010000625.1:0-4778 GCA_037130375.1 Verrucomicrobiota bacterium
ATGTCTTATCCACGCCGCCAGCGTTCGTTCTGAGCCAGAATCAAACTCTCCGTTTAAAAAACGTTAGTTGATCTGTTGTCCGGTGGTGAACCGGACGATTTACAATCTTAAAACTCTCCAAATAAAGCCCACTAACGGGCTTCACTTGAAGGGGCTCTTAACTTATCGCACAATTCAATTTTCAATGAGCAGCGGGTGTTTCCACCCTAAAATCTCAGCCGATCTAGTAAGACTCAGTTGCCTTATCTGACCGTTCCATTTCTGCCTCGTCTTTGCCCATTCCAGGGAACAAAAAACCCGTGAGCCGATTTAATCTTTTTAACTCGGCCACTCTGACCTTTGTTAATTCGCAGTTGATTTATTCGATCTGCGCCGACTGTCAAAGACTTTCTTTCTTTTTCTTTCCGGGGTTGCGCACTCGCAACTGACATCAATCTACCCGTATCGAGGCAATTGTCAAAAACTATTTCAACTTATTTTTGCCGTCGTAATCTCGGTCTCACAACGAACGTGTGTAAACATTATCCTAAGCCGTAATCTGTGCAAGTATTTTTTCAACTTTCTTTTCGCTTGCCTTTATTGCCTTAACACGCATCGGGTTTTCACCAAGAAACCCGACCGAAAAAACCGGCACGCCGCCGAGCCATTCTGCCACAATCCGGGAGTTGGAACGGGACGACTCATCCGCCTTGGCGCACGACATCATGACCACTTTAAGTGTTGTGATTCCAGCGTGTTGCAAAGCCCGGACGGTCAGGAGCGTATGGTTGATTGTGCCCAGTCGATTGGCCGACACCACGACGACATCGCAGTTCAGTTTGCTGACCAAATCCGCCACGGTATAACCTTCTCCGAGCGGCACCAGCAGCCCGCCTGAACCTTCAACGAGGAGGCATTCGCAGCGGCTGACACAGTGTGCAATTCGTCGCAGAACCTCCTGCAAGCTGATCGACAGACCATGTTCCCGGGCGGCCACCAGAGGAGCGATGGGCTCGTAAAAGTAAAATGGATTGATCTCATCAGTCGTCAATTCGCCTTCCTGGATTGCCCGCAGAAGATCCACATCCGCTCTGCCTCCAGAGCAAAACGGTTTCATCGCCAACGTATGGCAGCCATTCCGTCGGAGGTGTTGGAGCAGCAGCCCCGTCAGCAAGGTCTTGCCAACGCCGGTGTCGGTGCCGGTGACAAAAATTATTCTAGCCGGCATATTCAGAAGCTTTCTGGCGCGCGCGCCGCGAGCATAACTCAGCGCCGTGGGGCGCAATCGGAGCGGGCAAATGAGTTAACTAAACAAAGATAATCAATGCTTTTGCTCTTCGGGGTCGGACCAATAAAAGCTCAAAATCTGGATGTCGCGCGGATTGTTCCGGCCGAGGATGGCGGTGAAACTGCGGGTGTACCCACTAAGGGTCGCCGTCACGTTCACCTTGAAGGTTCGGCTTCGCACATCGCAATACTGGGCAAGTTGGTTGATGATCGCTTGCGGCACCTCAGGCACTCTCCTCACATCCGAGATGCTTCTGTAAGGACCAAGCATGCCGGGCGCGCTGGGGTCAGCTTCGCCCTCGCGCCCGGAAACGATGGCTTGAGCTGTAGTGCTATCAATCCCCGGAATCAATTGAAGGACTTCCGCCGAGGCGGTGTTAATGTTGATCTTGCCGGACGAGATAGGGGTGAAAAGGGCCACCAATCCAACCGGGAATGATGGGATGTCGGTTGGCACGCGGGATCGATTGCCGCGCGGCGTAAATGCAGTGGGTGCATGAGCGCTTGCGGAAGATCCCCAATACAACTCAGGCATCTCCCGTATGCCGCGGATGAGCAGCAGCTCGGATAGATCGTCAATCGGTCCGTTTTTCGCGGTGTACGGAGGCTCCAGCCGCTCGTAGTATTCAGGCTCGGCTCCTTGCAGATGGCGGGTGTTGCCGCCCGCAGCGGTCCAGTTAAGGATGGAACCGATGATGGGGGTCATCTCTCCGGCATCGATGCCCATGAGGTAGAGCGCCTGCTGCAACATGGGCTGCAGGACGGGCTCGGGAGAGTTGATGTTGGCCTTGCGCTCGAGATCCTGGATCTCCCACTTGAACCTGCCATTACCCAGGTTGACCTCTCGCTGAACATCGGCAA
Organism: Verrucomicrobiota bacterium; assembly: GCA_037130375.1. Classification (GTDB taxonomy): domain Bacteria; phylum Verrucomicrobiota; class Verrucomicrobiia; order Limisphaerales; family UBA8199; genus JAPLUA01. The sequence goes on from JBAXTC010000625.1 coordinate 2,128, forward strand.
GCGGACTGTTGGAAGTGCCGAGGCCACCCGGACCGCCAGCCCAGACCTGATCGAGTCCATCGTACATATTCTCGCCGGGAATCGTCATTTGCTGCGCCAGAATCCAGCGGGCGTACTCGACCCCTGAACGCCCGAGCCATTGCAACTCCTCTTCACTGTTTCCATTGCGCGCCAGCTTCGTTTCCACCTTCATCGACCATGCAAAGCCCGCGGCCAGCATCGACAGGACAAAGATGGAGATCATCACGATGATCAAAGCAATGCCGCGTTCGGTGGATTTACATGAGCTAAAAGCCTTGCCAGAGTCGCACGACAGCCGCTGTGATGCGTGAGGCGTGCTGCCCGAGGCTGGCCACTCGCACCATGACCATCGAGTGGCAGCCCTCGCCCCCTGGCCACTGTCGCAATTCTTGAAGACCCTCTTCATGCTCGTCCGGGCTGAACCGGTTGACCGGGTTGACCGGGTTGACCCGGCTGCCCAGGTTGCCCAGGTTGCCCAGGTTGAATGGGTCGTCCGGGTTGACCGGAGCCTTGCGGCATCTGCCAAATGCGCTGCACGGTGACTGCCGGAATACTTATGATACGAGTGATCTCTTCCTGCGCGCCGTGCGAGTGGGGGTTGTCGGCAACTTTCAGCGTGATCATCACCATCTTCGGCAGTTGATTGGTTTTGCCCTCCTTCCATTCATCCACCCAGTCAGGCGGGGTCTTGTTGGTGTCGAAGAATTGCATCTCAAAGGCTTTCACGTTCTTCGCCAGCACGATAGGGTGTTGCTTCTCGTCGGCATCTGGTTCCATCAGTAGTGGGCTCTGGCGCAAGACCAGTTGCGAGGTGCCATCCGGTCCCCGCTCGACGGTAAAGGTGAGCCGCCGAACATCCAGGTCGCCAAATTTGCCGCTCCGAGGGAATGATTTATCCAAACGCGCAACGAAACTCAACGCCGCTTCATTCCCATTTTCCGCTAAAAAATAATAGTACTGCAAGTTGATCGCAAACGACTGGGCCGACCCCAGGGAATCCTCGATCATGCGAAGGGCTATCCGTGACCGCTGCACAGAGGCCGCAACGTCCAGGCCCGTTTTCGAAGCACGCAAAATCGACGTCCAGCTCGAATAGATCGACGCCAGCACCAAGCTAAAAATCCCGATGGCAATCATGATCTCGACGAGCGTAAAGGCGGAGCGGGATTGCCCAAGGGGATGTTTGGCCACGAGCGACTGGCCGCCAGTGGTGGGGGATGGAGGATTGGTGGTCCGTGGTTTGTATTCCGAACCAAAAAGTCCCCCGCCAGCGGTCGAGTTGCACCGAGAGACGCGCTGATTTTGAAATTCGAGCAGAAGGTTCATCACCGAAAGGTTGGACGTCCGAAACCTTGCGAAGGCGATTCGGGCTTATAAACCCAAATGCTCATGGTGTCCACCGGCCGTTGGAGACCGCGACGGCGCACTATGATGTCCACTTGGTACAGACCGTTAGTCCCGGCCTCGGAGGTCTCGGTGTCCCACGAGTATTCGCGGTAAAGGTTGCCGAAGTCGCCGGACTCAGAGCCTTCGTAAACCTTATTCGTCCCGGAGATTCGGGCGGCGACCATGCCGGCGTCCACCTCGACCCGCCGCAAGCTGCGGGCATTGCGCAGCACCCCTGACACCAGTGCCAAAATCGCAAAGATCGCCATGAAGAAGATTCCGCAAGCGATCATGACTTCCAAGAGGGAAAAGGCGGTGGTTGGTGATGGGGGGGAAGTGATGCGTGATGCGTGATGCGTGATGCGTGATGCGCGATGCTGGTTGTTCTTAGGGCGACAGTTCATCGTCGGGTCCATTCTCGCAGAGGGTTGGGCACGACGCTTACCAGTCCGGTGGTGATCTCCAGTTCAATCCCAATCCGATCTCGCCCGTCAAACAGAATCATCCGCATCTCGTCCGAGGTGCCATTCGGGTAAAACGTGATCTTGGCTGACTCGGCGTCGTTGTACTCGATGCCCGACATGTTGATGTCCATGGTCTCGATGATAACCCGATCCGAGATTTGGGCCGATAGGCCCGAACCGGCGGGGGCTTGCACCATGGCGTCGGCCGGCGGGTTGACGTCTTTAGCCGGATGCTGCGTACCGGTGGCGCTACTCACCGCCAACATTCCCTCGCGCGGATGAAATATCACGTCGGTCTTCACCCCTCGCATAATCGCCTGCGCTCGCGCCCGACTGCAGACTTCCACCACGTCGCTCACTGCTTTGCGCAAAGGCGCCTTGTGCCAGACCTTATACACAATCGGCACGCTCATCCCCATGACAATCCCCATGATGGCAACGACGATCATGATCTCGACCAGGGTGAAGGCACGCGAAAAATGTCGAATAAGCTGACTGGTGCGTGATAAGCGTGCCGTTGACGCAACACGCAAAACGCGACAGGCGACAGGCACCGCCGACTCTCGACCGTGGACTGTGGCCGGTGGACTCATCCCATTACCGTGCGATGTTGGCCGTGATCGCAAACATAGCGGAGAGCACACTTAACAGCAGGAAGCCCACGCCAATCGCCATGACAATGATCATTGCCGGCTCAATCATGTTGGTCATAACTCGCAAGGCGATGCTCAACTCGTTCTCGTAAGTGTCCGCCAGGTTCTTCAAAGCGCCCGGCACATT
>JBAXTC010000626.1:0-4765 GCA_037130375.1 Verrucomicrobiota bacterium
ATGTCGGGCTTGGCCGGGTCAGAAGGCTTGCCATTGTTTGGCACGACGACGTAGGCGTACTTGAAGTAGGCAGCGTGGCCGTCGTTGAAGGCAATGTCGCCGCCGCTCTCGTGGCGGGAAGAGAAGCGGCTCGTATAGTTCTGAGGACTGCCCAGCGTGCTCGCCTTGGCCGCATCGGTGCCAAAGTAGGGTGTTTCGTCGGCGCGAACGCGGTTATCCGAGAACATCACGAAAGCCGAGGGATTCTTGACCATCCCCGTTTTAATCGGGTTGGCTTGGACTGTCCCATTCTGTTCCCACATGCCTTTGGAATTCATGCCGTACTGGAATATGACCCGCGTGCCCGGGTTGAGCGTTGGGTCAATCGGTTTTGATGCGGCGGTGCGACAGTGGAAGATATTGTTGCCCGTGTTAAAGTCAGCGGGGCCAGTGGTGGCAAGGGCATATTGCCACAGGGGCTTGCTCTTGATGTAGGGCGGGAGGGCGTTAAACCAGGCATCGCGGCCATAGGCGGCACCGGCTTGCTTGGCCGTATATTCAACGTCGGTCAGGTCCAGCCACCGGGGTTGATCCTCGCTGTAATCGCTCGGAGTGCCCAGGGTGCCGTTGGGTATCTTCGTCGCGGGAAAAACCTGGTTGCTGTCATCCACGTACATCGTTTGTGCTATGGCCCATTGTCTGAGGTTGCTTAAGCAACCGGCGCGATTGGCTTTTGACTTCGCGCGCGCCAAGGCGGGCAAGAGCATGGCGGCGAGGATCGCAATAATGGCGATCACTACTAAAAGTTCGATCAGAGTGAATCCACGGTCGTATTTACGGTTCATAATCCAGGTTCCATTTCGGTTCGTAGTCATCTTCGCCAATCCACTACGGATACAGGCTGTGGCGTTCTTAAACTTCGGGCGAAGGGTAATTGATGGTTGTCATCACCGCACGTTACAATCGGGTGACAACTATGTGACACGGAGGTGGCGGGCAGCTGGTCGCGGTTGAATCTTTGCCGTTTCGTGACGTGGTCGTAACGCAGTCGCCACACAGTCAAGCCAAGCTCCTGGCTCGAAACCGGAACTGATGAATCACAATTACAGATCAACATAGAATCAAAATTACGGATCAAAATATGCAAACACACTCATTGACACGAACGATGGCCGCTCTCGGCCTGGCTGCAGGTCTAGCCGGCTACGCATCTGCTCAAACTCCTTTATTTCAACCGGGCAATCTGGCCGTGTTGCGGTTGGGCGATGGCGGCCCGGGTCGCTGCCTGCCGCTCAACGGCGGCTCGGTTGCCATCCCCTACACGAACTATGCGGCGTCAGACATCCTGGGATCCCGGCAAACGGCTATCTATATCGACCAGTATGACCCAAATGTGGTCGATCAAACCAACACGACGATTCAAGTCGCCGTCCCAACGAACGGCGCGGACGGCCTGTTCATTAACGGGAACGCCGGCACGGAAGGCAGCCTGACGCGTTCGGGCGACTGCAGCGTGCTCGCGGTGACCGGTTATGCCGGGGACCTTTTGTCCATCACGACCGGCCAACAAACGGCGCCTTCCAATCTGAGCTATGATCGCGGCTTCGGCACGGTGGACGCGTTTGGCAATTACACCGGCATCTATCGCGGCGGCGGCTGGTATGGCATTGCCACCGGCAAAACGAATCCGCGCGGCGTGGCTACCGACGGCGCAGGCAACTTCTGGGGCTGCGGAAACGGTTACGGCAGTCTCTACTTCAACGCCAGCACCGCTCCGAACCCGATTCAATTTCAGAACATCGCGCTGACATCGTGCTCGAAAGTCATCAACAACGCACTCTATGCGAGCGTCAAGAGTTCTGAATCCGTGAACCTCTATCCGGCGGGCGTGTATTCGTTCGTTGATTTCTACAACAACCCAATCGCATATCCGAACGCCGCGTCATTCCTGCGCTTGGAAATTCCCGCGAATTCCGGGCACAACAACTGCATCGGGTTTGACATCAACCCGCAAGGCAATGTGGCCTATCTCGCCGACGCCTCACTCAGTGCTGCCGGAGGCATCTCCAAGTACCTCAAGTCGGGAACAACCTGGACCATGGCCTATCATCTGGCGATCCCCGGCTACCTCGGCTTGACGTCGGGGATCATGACCAACGCGGGTGCCACCAATGTTCTTGTCGGCTGTTTTAGTGTCGAGGTGGACTGGAGCGGCACAAACCCCGTGGTTTATGCGACGACCGCCGACAGCGGCATTGGCAGCGGCAGCCCCTATTACGGCAACCGCGTGATCCGAATTGATGACACGAACACAGTTACAAGCGGCATCACCATCATCGCCACGACGAACCTGTTGAAAACGATCGTGAAACCGCCCGGCACCGGCACATCGCAACTCACGAACATTGTTTACAAGTCCGTCACCTTCACGCCGGACCTGCGCCCGGTCATCACCAGCCAGCCGGCGAGCTGGTCGGCAGTGACGAACGACAGCGTCAGTTTCACCGTCGGCGCTTCCTCGCCCTATGCCTTGGGTTTCCAATGGCTGGGAAATGGAACCAATCTGGCCGGCAAGACCAGTCCAACGCTGACCTTCAATTCCGTTGACCTTATTTACAACAACACGACCTATCAGTGCATGGTGACCAATGTCTGCGGCGCGGTGACAAGTTCGATCGCGACCCTGACGGTCACTTCTGCGGCGGAACTCCCTGCGTTTGCCTCGCTACAAACCCTTAGCGGCTCGGTCGGCAACAACCAGACGATCACGGTGCATTTGACCGGCGGAACCGATCCCAAGGGTGGCTATCAGTGGTTTCACGACGGCACCAGGCTGACGGATACAGGTGAATACAGTGGCACGACCACCAGCACGCTGACCATCACCCAGGTCTCGACCAATGACGCCGGGGTTTATTCCGCCATCGTCACGAACGTCGCCGGATCGATCAGCAACGCGGTGGCGAACCTCGCCACAGTTTATTTCGCCCCAGTCATGATTCAACCGCCCGCGGCGCTGACCGCCTTCCTGGGCGGCACCGCGACTAACTTTTCTTCGGCCTACGGTCAGCTCCTGAGTTACAAATGGTATGCTTGCTCCAAGACAAGTCTTTCCGGAGCCACCCTCACTCCGTTGTCCGAAGGCACGCACTTCGGCGGCACCGCGACTGCCACGCTGCAAATCAACGAGGCCGCCAATGCGGACGCCACAAATTTCGTCGTTACAATCACCAACCCCGGCGGGGCCATCACCAGCGCGCCGGTGGCACTTACTGTGATTGCCGCGCCGGCCCACACTTTTGTTTCCTACACGAACGCCGGGCAGGTTTACGCGCAGAATTTCAATTCGCTGCCCATCCCAGGCGGCAGCAGCGCCGAAGGCGCCAACCCTCTCCACGTGACTTACGCCATGACCAACATTGCCCAGATGCTCCTGAACGCTCCTTACGCCAACGCGAACATGGCGGCGGAGCTGCAATACTCGACGGCCAATCCCATGGATTTTGGTTTCCCCATCATTCCCAGTGGCGGGATCGGCGGCTTGGGTCTCAGCAACACGATGGGCGGTTGGTATGGCTGGGGGCAGAATGCGCTGGTGTTCGCGGCCACCAAAGGGGATCAGAGCCAGGGTGCCGTGGTGGACAACGGCGGAATCTACTATGCCGACGGTTCACCGCTGACCGGCATCACGAATCGCGCGCTCGGGTTGATCGCCACAACCAAGACCGGGCCGATCGCTTTTGGCGCGGCGCTGGTCAACAAGACCACCAATACCTGCAACACGATCAACCTCAGTTTCACCGGCGAATTGTGGCGCAACAATCCCACCGCCCAACCGCTGTTGTTTGGTTACTTCATCGATCCAACCGGCACCAACTCTACCTTCCACCCCGACCAATGGGACAGCACGAACGGAATCATCTATATCCCCAGTCTGGATGTGAACTTTCCGACCGCGGCAAGCACGCTCATTTTCGACGGCACGCAGGCCAGCAACCAGGTCAGCCTCTCGGCCTTCGGCCTGACCATCAGCAACTGGCCCTCGGGCGCGACCTTGTGGCTCATCTGGCAGGCGCAAACGTTGGGCAGCGCCCAAAACCTGGCCATTGACAACCTGCGCTTTGCCGCCGGCACCGTCGCCGCCCCGACTGTGACAACGCAGCCAGCCAATTCAATTACCCCGGTCGGCGCGAGGTTAAACGGCAGCGCCAATCCGAACACGTTGGCGACTACCTGCTACTTCCAATACGGCACCAGCGCCGCCTATGGCAGCTTCACCGCGACCAATAGCCTCGCTGCGGACCTCAGTGCCGTGTCGATCTCCGCTCTCATCAGCGAGCTGCTGCCGGGGACGACTTATCACTTCCAGGCGGTGGCGAAGAACAGCCTGGGCACGAGCGTGGGCACCGACGCCATGTTCACCACGACGGCGGTCGCCCCGCCGACGTTGGGCGGCCTCGCGCTCGGCAGCGGCGGCTTCCAGCTTAGCTTCACCAACTGGCCCGGCCTGATCTTTACGTTGTTGGGCACTACCAACGTGACGCTGCCGTTGAGCCAATGGCAAAATCTGGGCCAGCCGACTGAAGCCCCCGCCGGCCATTATCAATTCACCGATCCGCAGGCGGTGACGAATCCGCAACTCTACTATATCCTGCGCCAGCCTTGAGAACCTGAGCGGAAGGCCCCAAGTCCGGGGCACTTAGACCACGGGGCAGACGAAAGTCTGCCCCGTGAAGTTTGGACATTCTGCAGACTAAACGGGAGCCAATCCCGAAGGGATTGCATC
>JBAXTC010000627.1:0-4761 GCA_037130375.1 Verrucomicrobiota bacterium
CATCACGCATCACGCATCACGCATCACGCATCACGCATCACGCATCACGCCCCCCCTCCCACCGCTTCAAGCAACTGCTCCTGAAAAAAGCCCGCCATTTCCATAGCCCAGAAATCTGGCGCAGTCTTGGCGTTCAAACCCGCCAGCTTTCCCTCGGGCGAGCCGAGGGAAATCCAGCTTCCGACGCGAATGTCGTTGAGAACCTGGAGGAGCCATTCAGCCTCCGAGCGCGAGATGGAGAGGTGGCAGCCGGTTTCCGTCTCCTGGACTCGCCCCAGGTCCGCCAACAGGGATTGCACCTGCTTCCTGTTCTCCGCGCGCTGCTCTGCGAGGGCCTCATCGAGCAAGTGCTGGGTTCCCTCGCGGTCCGGCACACGGCCGAACTTGCTGAGCGGCTGGTGAGCGGGCGGAATGCGCGGATACAGGTTGAGGACTTCCCGCCACAGGCGCTTCTCGCGCTGGCTGAGATGGAACACCAGCTTGGTTTTGGTTGTTCGGATGAGTCTCATTCGTCCCGCTCCATGGTCGCGTGCAGGCTGTACTTCTGGAGCTGATGTGCGTAATGCTCGGCTTTCTCCATGCTTTCCCGCACCAATACGCTCTTGCCCTGCTCATGGACTTGCAACATGTGGAACTCCGCCTTCTTCCGGGGCCAGCCAAACACGACCTGGAAGACGTGCGTCACATACTGCATGTAATTCACCGGGTCGTTCCAGCATATCACCAAATAGCCGGGATCCAAGCCGGACTTTGGCTTGTCTTCGGTTGCCTGGACGACGGCAGGCGCGATTTCTGGAGTGGCAATTCCTGCCATAAAACTAAAGTAAAAGAAGAACTCGATGTTGTCGAGCCAGCCAAGGATTTCGTTTTCCGGCCATCGAGCCGGCGACGGGGATGGGCAACCGACGCCGAATTGGACCAGCGGGGAGTCAGATACTGCTGGCTCACCGCCCGTTCCCCAGAATAATTTCCCATTGCCCCACCGCGCCGGGTAGTCAACCCTCCGTCCTATGTTCGAGTTACTCAATATCGACGCGAGTTCGCGAGCGCGCCTGGGCCGGTTGACCACGCCGCACGGCGTCGTGGAGACGCCGGTCTTCATGTCCGTTGGCACGCAAGGCAGCGTGAAGGCGCTCGACCCGCGCGAGTTGCGCGAAATGGGGACGCAGATCATCCTCGGGAATACCTATCACCTCAACATTCGCCCCGGTCTGGACATCATCCGCGCCGCAGGCGGACTCCACCGGTTCATCAATTGGCCGGCGCCGATCCTCACCGACAGCGGCGGGTTCCAAGTGTTCAGCCTGGCGACGATCCGCAAGATTCAGGCGCACGGCGTCGAGTTCCGCTCGCACCTGGACGGTTCACTGTTGTTTCTGGGACCAAAGGAAGCGATGGCAATCCAAGGTGTCCTCGGGTCAGACATCGCGATGGTGTTCGACGATTGCCCGCCGCATACAAGCACCCCGCGCGAGCTGCGCGCCGCTGTCGAGCGGACGATACGCTGGGCCGGCGAATGCCGGGAACAGCCCCGGGCCGATGGACAAATGGTGTTCGGCATCGTGCAGGGCGGGGCCAACGCGGCGTTGCGCGAGGAGTGCGCGAAGGCGCTGGTGGCGCTGAAGTTCGACGGCTACGCCATCGGCGGCGTCAGCGTGGGCGAGCCGGAGCCGGAGATGATGCGGGCGGTCGAGATGACCGAGCCGTTCCTGCCGGCGAACCAGCCGCGTTACGCGATGGGTCTGGGCACGCCGGCGCAAATGGTCGAACTGGTCGCGCGCGGAGTGGATATGTTCGATTGCGTGCTGCCGACGCGGGTGGCGCGCAACGGCACGGCGTTCACGCGCAAAGGCAGCATCAGCATCAAGGCGGGGGCTTGCAAGGCGGACTTCCGGCCAATCGAAGAGAACTGCGATTGCTTTGCCTGCCAGCATTTCACCCGGGCGTATTTACGGCACCTGCTCAATGTCGGGGAAATTCTCGGCCTGCGAATGTTGAGCGTCCACAACACGCGGATGTATTTGAGGACGATGGCGGAGATGCGCGCGGCGATTGCCGCCGGAACTTTTGCGGAGTTCCGACTCGAGTTCGTGGCGAACTATGTGCCAACAAAGAAGGTGTTGCTCGCCCGCGCCGCAGATGCGGAGCGATAAAAAATCAGGCGGGCCGTTTCCGGCCCGCCTGTTCATGAATCGGTTTGTAACGCGGTGGTTACGGTTTCACATCGTCCGACTTGGCATCGTCGGCGGCATCGAAGGCATGCTGAAGGGCGACGAGGTCTTCGCCCGGCTTCAAGGCATCGAGCACGGCCTGCTCGGCCTTAAGCTGCTCGTTCGAGTAGTTGGCCGCCTTGATGGATAGACCGATGCGCCGGTCGCTGCGGTCGATCTTGATGACGCGCGCGGTAACTTCCTGCTCCACCTTGAGCACGTTCTTGATCTTATCGATGCGTTCCTCGCTGATCTGCGAGATATGCACCAGCCCGTCGATTTCATGCTGCAAGCCGATGAAAGCACCGAAACTGGCAAGCTTGGTGACCTTGCCGGTGACCAGATCGCCAACTTTGTAGAGCTGGTCGATGCCTTCCCACGGGTCGGTCGAGAGCTGTTTCATGCCGACGGCAATGCGCTGGTTGGCCTTGTCCACTTCCAACACAATGGCTTCGACATCGTCGCCCTTCTTGATCACCTCGGAAGGATGATTGATCTTGCGCGTCCAAGACATGTCCGAGACGTGGATCATTCCGTCCAGGCCTTCCTCCAATTCGATGAAGGCGCCATAGCTAGTAAGATTGCGAATCTTGCCTTTGACATGGGTGCCGGCCGGATATTTCTCCAAGGCCTTCTCCCACGGGTTGGTTTCGAGCTGCCGCAAGCCGAGCGAAATCTTCTGCTCCTCGCGATTGATGCCCAGGACGACGGCCTCGATCTCCTGATCGGGCTTGAGGACGTCCGAAGGTTTGGCGATGCGCTTGGTCCAGGAAAGTTCGGTGACATGCACCAAGCCTTCCACGCCAGGCTCGAGTTCGACAAACGCGCCGTAAGGGACGAGATTGACAACCTTGCCTTTGACTTTCGCGCCCACAGGATACTTCTGTTCGATGGTATCCCAGGGGTTGGCCAGCTTCTGCTTGAGGCCGAGGCTGACGCGTTCCTTCTCGCGATTGATGTCGAGTACGACAACGTCGATATCCTGACCGACCTTGAGAACCTCGGAGGGGTGTCCGACGCGGCCCCAGCTCATGTCCGTGATATGGAGGAGACCGTCGATGCCGTTGAGATCGATGAAGGCGCCGAAATCGGTGATGTTCTTGACCGTGCCCTTGCGGATGTCGCCCGGGGTCATCTCGCTGAGGAGCTTCTGACGACGTTCGGTGCGCTCCTGCTCGATCAGTTCGCGGCGCGAGAGAACAATGTTCTGCCGCTCCTGGTTGATCTTAACGACTTTGAAATCGTAAGTGTTGCCGACGTATTGGGCGAGATTCTTCGGGGTGAGAACGTCGATCTGCGAGGCAGGGAGAAATGCTTCGACGCCGATGTTGACGAGCAAGCCGCCTTTGACGATCGCTTTGACTTTGCCCGAGATTGTGCCGCCTTCGTTGCAGATGGTGAGAATGCGTTCCCAGTTCTGCTTGAACTCAGCCTTTTCCTTCGAGAGGACAACCATGCCCTCTTTGTCTTCGAGTTTCTCGATCAGAACATCAATTTGATCGCCAACTTTGACGGTCTTGATGTCTTCAAACTCGTTTGCGGAGATGACGCCCTCACTCTTGTAACCGATGTCCACGAGAACTTCCTTCGGGCGGACTTCGATGATGTTACCTTTGACGATATTGCCAGCAGCAAAGGGCAGGGAGCCCGCTTGCTTCATGGCCTCTTCCATTGTCAGCATAAACAATTACGACTAACTTTTCACGAACCGATGGGAGGCTTGGTCAGCGCAGGGCCTTCCGAGACTCCATTGCCTAACGGACCAGACGTTGCAACGGCAACGGAGGTAGAGGGTTAGGTTTTTCGTTAACTTCTCTTTCTCAGCCTTAATGAACATCCGTACACACGGTGCTCAGGCGCCTCAAATATAGGATCTCCACGAAAGGATGCAAGCGGAAATCTATGGCGAAATGCGATTTGTGCGCATCTCAGTAAACCAGTCGGCGGGCCGGCGGAATGGACCGAGTATCTTGACTGACTTGGCTTGGAGGAAGTTCCAAAGGCGGCAGCCGTGTGAGGTTACTTGAGAGGTTTTTCGAGCGGAGATACCATCGAAGAATGGAGCGCGAACATTTTTGTCCGCAACGCGGGGGTGAACCGGGTGTTTCCCGGCCAGAAGTCCCGATAAAAGCGGGCAGTTTAACCTGAACCGCGCAGCGCTCAGCACAAACAGGCTCGCAAAAAGCAAATTCTTATTATTTTATTTTAATGTTGACACCATCTCCACGTTCTGTCAGAAAATAGACAATTGAATGTTCAATTGCCGGCAAATTTAATCACGTCTCGTAGAAATTTATGAAAAAGATCATCAGCGTTGTGCTTAGTGCGGCTTTTTTGTTTACCTCCGTTTCCTTCGCGAAGGAGGCGTCGAAAAATAATCCGTTCAAAGAAGTCTTACTCTCTGTTCCCGCCGCGGAACTGCCTGCTAAGACCGCTAGTTTGGTTCTTCAGGCCAAGAAAGGTGATCGGGCCATCACGACTGCCGATGCAGTCGCGGCTGCGGTCGGAATCAATCCTGCTGCCGCTCCGGCAATCGTAGGCGCGGTCGCGC
>JBAXTC010000628.1:0-4760 GCA_037130375.1 Verrucomicrobiota bacterium
CGATGTTGGGGTGGTCCATCAGTGCCAGCACCTGCCGCTCGGCTTCGAACCGGGCTATCACCTGCTTGGTGTCCATGCCCAGCTTGATCACCTTGAGGGCCACCCGCCGTCGCACCGGCTGCTCCTGCTCGGCTGCATAGACAACCCCGCAGCCGCCCTCGCCGATTGACTCGAGGATTCTGTAGCGGCCAATTCTTTCGCCGGGCTTCACAAACAGGGGCACCATGCCCGTGGCAACGGAGATGGTGCTGGCGCTGACTTCAGCGGTAGGGTTGTCCGGAACCTCGCCTGGGTTGTCGTGCGCCTGGAGCAGGGCCTCGACTCGGCGGCGCAGCGGCTCATCATTGCCACAGGCGTGATTGAGATACAGCGCACGGCCCTCGGGAGTTGGCAATCGCAGCGCCTCGGCGAAGATTTCTTCTTCAGACGGGTGATGCGCGTGGTTCATGAGCTGCCTATTGGGTTGTGATTTTAGACGTGGCGGCAAGGTCCACTTCGGCGCTCAATCGATCTGGGTGGGCGGCCTATCCGCGACTTCTTCATCCCTTGATACGATAGGCCACCTTCGTCCCCTGGTGCTTTGTCAGGATTTCGATCCGTTCCGACGTGAACTGACTAAAAACATGGGCGTGGACCTCAGGACTGAGGAGGATTTCACCTTTGCCCGCCGCGTTGCAGTAACGCGAGGCAAGGTTGGCCGGTTCGCCGATCACGGTGTATTCCAAACGTTCGGCGTTCCCGATAAAGCCGTGCAGCGCCTCGCCACAATCAATGCCGATTCCGATCTCACAGGTTTCAGCTTTACGGGCCAATCGAGACTTCATGATGGCAGCCGAAGCCGCCTGCATGGCCAGGGCTGCGCGAACGGCGCTCTCGTGTTGCTGATTGTCTGGTTGCGGGCTGCCAAACACGGCGAAAATGGCGTCGCCAACAAACCGCTCAATGGTGCCGTTATGCGCGAAAATGGCATCGCTCAGGGATGGAAAATACTCGTTCAACAGATCACCCGTTCGCTGGGCTCCAAGCTGCGCGGTTAATTGTGTGAACCCGCGAATGTCGGAGATGAGGACAGTGATATGAGATTGGCGGGTGCCGATGGGCAATGAGCCGGTTGCCGCCGCGCGCGCAAGGTTCTTGCGCAAGTGGGGTGCGAAGCGGCTGCTGAACAAACGATCTGTAAGATCGGACTGCCGCACCAGATCATCCAACGCGCGTTGGTGTGTCACCGCCATTGCTCCGTAATGAGCGAGGCCCATGAGCAGCCGCAAATCCTCCGTGGCGAACATCTCCTCACGATTCGGGTTATCAACACAAACCACGCCTACGATCTCTTCTCGCCAGATCAATGGGGCATATATCCCAGTGCCGATGCCGTGCAACAGAACGCTCCTGGTGGTATCTCCCGCATTCATCCTCCAAATGAAGCCTTCACGACGCGCTACCGCCCGTTGGGCCAGGGTCATGCTTACGGACGGCTGGCCAACCGGCAGATGCGCCTTCAACACCAACCCGCCCGTCTCGGGATCAACCAGGAGCAAGGCCCCGCGCACGGCGCCAGGAATGACTTCCACCAAACTCTCAACAATGGTCTGCAGCAAACCTTCCGGTCGCGACTCGTTTGCAAATCGCAGCGGCAGTTCGTAGAGAAGCGCGACTCGGCGCTCGCTGTCCGAGGCCCCGGGCTGCGCCTGGAACGTTGACTGCGACTTGGCGTCCGACGTTGGTCCGATAGTCACTGCCGGCTCCCCAATCTGCAACTCCAATGGCAGCGTTAAAGGTTGATTTGCCTCGACGGGGTCTGCCGTTGCGGCGCTCTCGTCCAGCCTTTCGATTCGCAAGATCGTTTCACCAACTGCCACGCTATCGCCTGCGCGCAACTGCCGCTTGCCCTGGCCCTTGATTTCTTCTCCATTGATTTTCGTGCCGTGCTTGCTGTTCAAGTCTTCAATCCAGTGTTGGTGGTCCTCCAACCAAAGCCTCGAATGTGGGCGTGAGACTTTGACGTCGGGCGAGAGATCTATATCGCACGGTGTGCCAGGTTTTGGCCGGCCAATGGCGACTTGCGCACTGGTGCTCTGAAACACCGTTTCTTTGCCGCACACGGAATAGAGGATACGAATCATAGCCCTCCAATTCATATATCAAACACGCACGTGTCGCTGCCAGTAAATTAAGTGCTGCCTGGCCTCGGGCGATCCGCACGCTGCCACCGATTTCCTCCTCACCCCGTCCCTCTCTCCCTCGGCGGGCGAGAGAGAGCCACGCAGCCCGTCTTTCAGAGATCAATGCCTTGCGGGCGTCCCCGGCTTGGTTCAACCGGTGCAGGACCATGGCCAGGACAGAGTAGCTTTGTCCGAAACGAGTGCTCACTGAAGAACAACATCCGATCCAGGCACTCGTTTTTGTCTGCGGCCAACTGAACCCTCTACTGCGGACTTTCTTCTGGTGTGGTCGATGTGTCGCGCCGCATGCCTTCGCTGAAATCGTATTCCGTGGAGACCAACTCCCGGTGCCAACGCATTAGCGCCTGCGGCTCACGATCCCGGCAATTTCTTTCAGCCTGTTGAACTGAACTTATTATGGCTTTCGCAGCCACCCACACCCACTTTTCTTACTGTCGGACGCGAAAGAACCTCTGTTCACTAGTAGATGCCGTGGAGAATACGGTAAGATCAGCATCAGTGCCTGTTTCGGCGCGCACTGGCCACCACGCAACCAGGTCGCTGGAGGCTTCAACCTGAGAATGAGGAGTGGCATAAGCCACCATTAGGACCACGGTTTGATTGGTGACAAGGATAGAACGAATCATGGGCGGCACCAGCGGGCGGGTTGCCTTGATCTGTCCTACCAAATGGATCTCGCTTCCCGCCAACTGCCCAGAGTTAACAGGGGAAACAACGTCAAGAGGCATTACTAGTTCTTGAATACCATTCGCCGCGCTCAGCGTTGCGGCGGTGCTTGCTGCGTTATTCACGCTGCCGACCAGTGGGAATGCTCCGCTGTCCCCAAAGTCGTCGGAGAAATCAAGGGAGCCTGCGTTATCCGCGGAGAAGGAAACCACCAGGGCACTGGTGTCAAAGCCGCCACTCACCACCGGCAACGGAGGACTGCTCAGGTCCAAAACGATCCCGCGCAGAGCGGCAACGGCACTGACCTTGCTCCCGAACGGGAGTCTAACCTCGGCGCGGGCCCCATAGTTCGCGGGATGGCTGCCGGAAGTCCCGCCGGAGGCTGGCTGCCAGTTGCCCGTGATGCGGGCAACTATGGTGCTCGCCCCAGTGAATTCAATAGACTGATTGTCCATTACCGCGTTGAGAGTGCCATCGTAGGAGGCGACCAGACTTCCTGGACCCTGCTGGACAATAGGCACTGATACAAAGCCTGCCGCTGTAATACTACCCGAAAGCACAATTTGGGATCGGACGGCATCGATTGTGAAGACAACTGGAACCGTCTGAGCCTGGCCCAGGAAGCAGGTTCCAACGAGTAGAAGAGCTGTGAGGATATAAAAAGACATATTACTATGGTGTTTCATTTGTTGCTTTTGCTTATTGCCTCGCTTCGCCGTCCTCATTGGCCGGAGGGTCTGGATCCAGCAGGCGAGACATTGGTATTTGTCAGGAACAGGCCCTTTATGATGTTGACTACATCCAATTTGCGGACCTGCGGCACATCACGGAATTCATCTGGTTTGAACATTTCTTGGTCCACCGCAGGGTGAAGGTTTATCCCCTCATGAGATGCGGTCATGATAATACGAGATTTGTTCGCTCCCGAAGCGAATTCTCTAAAACCGTCTATAAGATCAGGAAGAAATATCTGCAGGAGCAGTTTCAGCGGCTTCTGGCTATCCAAATTCCTCAACTGATCATCTGCAATAGGCCGGCAAAGCTCGGTCAAATCAGCCTCGATATGACGAAAAAGCCCGTCTCTCTCTCCTACCAGAAGCTGGAAGGTAACGTTCGCCTCTCGGTTGAATTCACGAAGCCCCGCCGTTCTATTGGCGTCAACCAGTGAGAGCCTCTCGCTCCAGGTTACGCGCCGCATTCGCTCGCCAAGCCACCATTCCAGAGGCCCAAGCTTCTTCGGTGCTGGAAGGTCCTGGATGGACCGCTTCGGATCGGGGCTCAACAATAGCCAATACACCTTGAACACCGCCTGTAGAAGGCCGATGGCCTTTTCCGAACCGGCACTCTTGGTGAGGGTTTCGGTCAGGGAGCGTTCAATCTGGTACACGTACTTTTGGTTGGAGGTCGGTAAGACCAGAATCAGGGTGGTACCATTGCAGCGGGCCTCAAACGGAAGAACCCACCGCTCGATCTGGATTCGGCCTGAGAGCCGAATTCGGTCTGGGCGGCGGACTTTCAGGTTGGCCCGTATGGTCGCCAGTACGTTCGTGAAGTCTTGTCCAACGATCAAGTTGGTCACCGTGATGGAGTCCTCGTAAACCATGAACGAACTAGGTCTGTAGGGCGCACCAAGGTTTTGCAGATAATCCTGTTCTGTGAGCTTGGCGTTGTACCAAGCATAGAGGCCAACTGCCAAAGCTACCATGATTACCAGGGTGGAGACAACCACTGCGGCAGCAACAAAGACCATCCTATTGCGTTGGACCAACTTTCGCAGGCGGTAAGCCACTGCCGGGGGGCGGGCCATGATCGGCTCGTTGCTGAGGTGCCGCTCAATGTCACTGGCCAGGCCGTTCGCCGTCTCGTAACGCCGAGTGCGGTCCTTCTCCAACGTCTTCATCACGATCCAGT
>JBAXTC010000629.1:0-4753 GCA_037130375.1 Verrucomicrobiota bacterium
CGACTGCCGTCGGCGGCTACGATTTCTTGAAACCACCCTGACACCGGCCAAAGCCGGGGCGGGTTCAAGAACCTGAAAAATCGTAGCCGCCGATGGCAGTCGGCGCACTTTCCCTCGATTATCGGAGTGTTAGCGCCGACTGCCGTCGGCGGCTACGATTTCTTGAAACCACCCTGACAT
This sequence comes from Verrucomicrobiota bacterium, assembly GCA_037130375.1. Taxonomy (GTDB): domain Bacteria; phylum Verrucomicrobiota; class Verrucomicrobiia; order Limisphaerales; family UBA8199; genus JAPLUA01. Next base: position 181 of record JBAXTC010000629.1, read on the forward strand.
CCCCCTAAAGAAAGCTGAAACTGCTTGACTCCGCTTTCAGTCGCCAGGAAACCGACATTGTCCTCGTTCCCCGTCATTTTCCACCGCTCTGAATTCCGCGATGCTGGAATAGAACCAGAAGGCAGCACCCGTGTCGAGAAATACTGCACAAAGCCTAGTGAACAGAAGTTGCTCACCACGCAGCAAGAACGGACTACAGTTAATGGTGTCGTCATACTCTTCTGCCCGGTCTCCCGTGCCCGTAACTGGTTGAGTAGGGCGGAAGCGCGATCGGAAATGTCGAGCCTCCCAACTTCGTTGCCGAGAGACTTTGTTCCGACCCCAATTCAACCTTGAACCCTCCACCTTCAACCCCCCTCACGGCACCACCCCCCGATAGAATCGACACGCTGAGTTTGTCACGTTCAAGTCCTCGAAGTAAATCATTGCATTAGTGCTGGTCAGGTTGGTCAGAGCCTGCCAGTTCGTTAGGTCGGTCGAAACCTCCAGAGTGACGCTACGTCCGAAAAGGCCCGCGATGTTTAGAGCAAAACTACCGGTGGTCGGCGACAGCAGCGGCTGCAAATAGGGCCGAGCCGCAACCAGGGGATTCAGCCCAAGCAAATACTTCTGCAAGTTGCTCAGACCGTCACCGGCTGGGTCATTCCAGGCAAAAGAGTGGTCGCTCGGCTGGCCGGTCGGATGCCCGAAGTACTGCGCCAGCCACCAATCGGGGATGCCATCGCCATCGGTGTCAATGGTTATACCGTCCGCCATCAGCCGGTTGGCAAATGTCTGAGAAGAGCTGAGGCCGTTTGTTGCCACCGCCGTTACGGCATAGGCGACGCACTGCGTGTTTCCGACCGTCGTGTTCGTTTCGGTGTAGAAGCCAACGCCTGCGCTTGCCTCGCCGACTTTCACGTAGCTGCCGCCCGGCAAGACCGCCCGAAACACGTCGTATCGCACTACGTCCCGGTCGTTGTAGCCATCGTCCTCGGACAATGCCCACATCAGGATGTCCGTTCCGTCGGGGCCGAACCGGGCTGCGACAGCAGTCGGAGGCGCTGGTGCCGCTGGTGTGGTAGTTACTTGTATCGGCGGCGATAACGGGCTTTCGTTCCCGGTCGTATCCACTGCGCTTACTGCCACGAAATAGTTCGTTTCCGCCAACAAGCCGCGCAGTAGCCAATTGGTGCCGGCGAGGAGCACCGGGGAGGCGGTGCCTTCGACGGCCGCAGTGCCGTCCCAAGACGGGCCAACCTGTCCCAGACGGTAGTAAACCCTGTAACCGGCAGTATCTGGCTCGCTGTTGGTCTGCCACGAAACCCAGATGCGGCTCTGGCCGGCACTAACACTGACGCCGGTTGGTGCTGATGGCGCGGTGTTGTCGAGCAGGTTAATGGCCGTGCTGCCGTAGGCATCGCCCGCAACAGAAGCCAGACTGACGTGCGCGGCATTGCCTCCCTGGGGCGCCAGGAGTTTCAGAGTAATGGTTCCGTTCGTGCTATAGACCTGCACTCCCGGCATGTTGGTGTCCATGTCCTGGCTCAGGATAGTGACCCCGGCAGCCGCGGCGGTAAATGCCCATTGCTGCGTCGCCGCATTACCCGTGTTGAGCATCAGATTTGTGACCGTGATCGTCATTTGGGAAGCCCCGTCCGCGCTCAGCAGATTCGTGCTCGAAACCAGTTGCAGGTCGCCGGTGGGCAGAGGTGGCGCGGCAGCATAAGTCCCCAGGTTAGTGATGGTGGCCGAAACCGTATTCGACGCCAGATTCACCGTGCCCCCCATCAACTGCCAGCGATTCGTGCCGTCAGGCAGATAATAGATGCGCAGATCAGCCGGATTAAGGCCGGACACGTCGCCCGAGCTGTAGGAAATGGTGAGCGTGGCGGTCCCGTTAAAACTGTTTGTGCATTGAAACCGATACACTCCCCCAATGCCATAGACCAGGTTTGTGGCCGTGACGTCCTTCGGGCTTGGCCCGAGCGGCCCCCCAGAAAGACCGTGATGCCCAAACAAGGACGAAACGCCGGAAGAAACCGATGAAATGATCTGGGAACCGCCAGCCACAGCACCCTTCTTAACAGTCAGCACCGCGTTGTAAGTTTGTGCCCCGACCTGCTGGGCTACATGAACAATGGTGTCTGCAGCGTTATCGACGGTCGTAGCGACCCACTGTACTGCCTTACCGATAGGACCAGCGGCGTACTTTCCCCATTGCGTGAGGATCGATGACCAGGACTGCGTCGGCAGAAGATCAGCCGTTACGGCTGGGTATGATTCCGTGGGCCAATAATGGGCCCTCCAAAGCGTCCCCCGTTGGTTGACAGCCTCTGCTCCCTGATCCAACTCCCCCTTGAGCTTAACGCCAATCACATCAATGTTCACATTGAGGTCCAAGTCGGCAGACTGCTGAGCCGCAGAAACCGACCACTGGTAGCTCACCAATTTGGTTCCAGTTGTCTGCTCCAGCGTTTCTGTGAATTCCCGCTCATAATTCCCATATAACGCTGGTGGATCATATTGCTGCCAGGCCCCGACAGGAATCTGATGCTTCGCGTCCAACGACAGCTTCGCGATTAGCTCGGTCCGGTACGGAATGCTCTGCCCTGCTCGCGTCCAACGCTTCGCATCTAACTCCACATGGGCACTTGTCCCCCAGCCGAAAGTCAACTTGTCGGGGTTCAGATCCACCAGGTTGCCGAGGACCAGGGAGAGGCCCCCGCCAGCAATTGCTGATCCGCTTGCTGCCACTCCGACGACCGTAGCCGATTCATTCCGGGTTCCAAAACTCGCTTCCATACCCACAATTCCCTCCATATCCCCCGACAAGCCTCCTTGGAGACTAACCTGCGCCTGGTCCCGCCCGCCCGCGATGCTGAAACCAACCTGTCCACCCAAATCAAGCCCGCCGCCCCAAATCACATCGCCCCCTACTGACTGCAATTGGGAGCTGAGAAACATGGGCTCGACCGTCGCCTTAGCGAACTGGTAGAAGGATGCCGCCGGTCCTGGCAACCCGGTCAGTACGTTCCCCAAATCCATATACAACTTCATCGCGTTTTGCAACGGGTCTGTGTTATCTGGGTTGTTTGGATTGAAGTCGTAGGTTGAACGGAGCCGAAGTCCTACAAACGCGTTCAGCTCTGCCGTTGCCTCGGCTCCGCCAGAAAGGTTTAATTTGGCAGACGAAATGGATAAAGATGAACCCACGTCCTGACCGAGGAACACCTGACCCTTAGTAGTCTGAATGCGTGAGATGCTTTCGGTGGTGACCGCCTTGTTAACCATGGTGTGGCGCAGCTCACTTTCCGCCAGCGTATCGCTTCCTACGGAAACTAGTGGCAGAACCTCCACGCTGGCCCCAGCGCCGAGCTTCTGCCTCCAGAACTGGTCGTAAGAATTTGGCATGGCTTGCGCCTTGAAGGTCTGCTGTACCTGCCCTGAGAGACTGATTTGGATTGTCTGGACTGTCCCCGGGGTGCGCAGGTCGGATGAAGGAATGGCGATGCGCACGATGCCATCCGCATCCGAAGTGCCGGCAACCTGTCCGGGCCAATAGCCCGAGACATCCTGCGCCTGGGGGATTGGGCTGCCGCCCGCAACCTGGACCGAAACGGCAACCCCGCCCTGCGCCTTGCCGGCTGAATTCTGCATCAGGTAATACCGATATGCCGTACCGCCCTGCTCGATTGTTGTCGTGGCGGGATTTACGTCAGGGGCCAGCGGTATGATCTGGTATGGGCCGGTGGCAGTGCCAAGCGTGATCGTCCCCAAGTCCGTCGTGCCGCTGGTGACGGTGAGGCCCGCTTTCTGCCAGTATGCAAATCCCGCCGCGCTCACCTTCAGCAGATAGCCGGACCCCGCCGGCACGTTGGCCAGCGTGAACCGACCATCGGCACCTGTGCTGGTGGCGAAGCCGGTGCCGTCAATCCGCGCCTGGGCGTTGGCGACTGGGGCGCCGCTCCCTTGCAGCAGGCCGGTGAGGGTGCCAGTCTGGGCCGTGCGCGTGTTCAGCGTGAAGATGGGTGAGAGGGCGAAGGCGCGGCCGACCGCCACCTTGAGCCGCATTTTGGTCGAGAACTGGCTGGGGAAATCCGAGCCCGCGTCCCAAAGGATGTGCCGAGCCGCGCCCGGCGCCACCGTAGTTGTCACGCCGTCGCCGGTGAAATGCGTCGCGGGGACACTGAAGGAGGCACCGCTGTTGGAAGAAACGGTGACCGAGACGGAGTAACCCGAGCCCGTGCCACTCAAGTCGTAGAACAAGTCCACCACTGTCGTGCCGGAGCGCTGGTTCGCTCGGACGTTTGAGACGGTTGCATCTGGGGGAAGGTCCCACAGGGCGGTCGGACGACCGCCATACATCGAGCCCCAGCCCGTGGTCCCCGGCAAGTAATAGACGGTCGCATTATTGTCACCGTAGAACACAGACGAACCAAGGCTGGGGGCGTTACCCAGGAAATAGACTCCTGTCAGGCTGGTGCAGCCGTAGAACGCCGAGTTCCCGATGCTGCTGACACTGGCGGGGATCGTCACGCTGGCCAGCCTGGTGCAGCCAGAAAAGGCGTAGTCGGCGATGCTGGTCACACCG
>JBAXTC010000063.1:0-18828 GCA_037130375.1 Verrucomicrobiota bacterium
GGCCGTGTGTATTAGACGCCCCTCTTGCAGCTTCGGTTACAGCAAAAACGCATGGAGAGTCGAGGAGTCGTATCTGTTCCGGGGATGGGTCGGTGTATTATTGGGTTGAGGATCGCGGTCATTGATTTCCTCAATGCCCGCGACAAGTTTTTCGACTAACACCTGGATCTGCTGGGGATTACGCTGAGACCATGAAAATAAATCATCTGCTTGGTCGTCGAACCGAACAAGGGTGCCAAGCTGACAACACTGTGTCTGGCAATTCTCGCACTGGCGTGTTCCTATGCCGGGGCGGCACTGGCGGCGCGCACCGCCCGTTCGTGAGTTAACCATGTTTCCTTTCCTTCGAGGTTGAAGGCGGAACCGCGCTGAGCTTTTATGATCCAGCGCAGTTGATGTTGTTGATCTTCGAATTGAAGAAGCCAGCCACACCTTAGGGGCATGACGGGATCCAGGGATTGAAAAGCGCACCAATTTGGTGCCGGCTTCAGGTCACGCCTTCCTCTCCGGGTGCGCATCTTGGCCAGTTGAGGGTTTTGTCACAAACAAACCTACGCAAACTGTTCATAGGGGCTTGTTTGCGAAAGCACTCTCAATGATTGGAGAATTGTCAGGTGGCTGGTTTTGATCCGCCTGGTGACAGCTTCGGGGGCTGACTGAGCTCCGGGAGCGGACAAAAATGTCCGCGCTCCATTCTTCAATGCTCGCTGGCTGGACGAGTTCCTGCTGTGGGCAACCGCAAACCGCAGTGTTTATAGATTCAATGTAGTGCGTCAGACCTCAACGGACATCTGCGCCACCTAAAGTCTAGTAAGCCTATCAACAATATACGATACTCCGGCTGGAATAGCGAGTTTCCAAGCTGCACAATATGATAATAGATGATTAACCGTAATAATGATGAATTGCATGAAGACCCTGTATTTGCGGAATATATTGCAGTCTTGAATCCGTTTTAGGTTTGTATAACATAAGATAGACTGCAATCTTACATGCATGGTTGACATACTCTATCGAAATGATATGGTTATCCATGTTAGCGGGGCCTCATTGATTGGCCCCAAGTCAAGCCGGCCGTAGATTGTGGTTAGCTACCTCTCCAGAGGCGCGTGAACGGAAAGAGCCCTTTGACCCTTGTGGGTCCCCGAGGGAATGGCCGGGAAAACAAACGTAATGCGCCTATGAAAAAAGAAATATTGCAAAATAAACCGATCCACCCGGGTCGGATAGAATCGTCACCTCGGCCGGTTTCCCGCCGCGGTTTTACCCTAATCGAGCTGCTCGTAGTGATCGCGATCATTGCGATTCTTGCGTCGCTGTTGTTGCCAGCGCTATCCAAAGCGAAGGACAAAGCCAGGAACATCAGTTGCATCTCCAACCTTAAACAGTGGGGCGTCTTTTGGAATCTCTACACCATGGATTACAACGGCCGCTTTTCAACGGGCACAGACCCGGCGGCCAACGGGGCCGCTCGTGGCGAGTGGTTTATGGTGCTGCAAAACTACTGGAGCAAGAAACCGCAGTTGGTGACTTGCCCCGAGGCGGTGAGACCCACACCCGGTGACGCTGGCCATCCGGCCCCCTATGATTTTGGCGGCATCAAGACGGCCTACAAGCAAATTGACGGCACCTATTCCAGCTATGGATTGAACTTGTGGGTGTATAATGCCCCGTCAGACCTCCAGGGCCGGCCGCAGTCTTATCATTGGCGATCAATCAACAATATTCCGGGGAATCTTTCGATCATCCCGCTGCAACTGGATTCGCGTTGGCGTGGCGGCGGGCCGGATTATGGCCTGGTGACACAGTATCGTGCTCCCGATCTACCGGATAAATATACGGATACCAGCGGCAACGGTAACATCGGCGGTTATGCCTCATTGGAAATGGAGCATTTCGCCCTGCCTCGTCACGGAAAACGCCTCAATTCGGTGTTCATTGACGGATCGGCTCATGGTCAGCGCGTCAAGGATCTCTGGGGGCTGAAGTGGAGCCGCAACTGGGATGAAGCCAAGTGGCAGGCCATACCCGGACTATTGCCTGGCTGGACAAAATGAGCCGATCCGGCATCACTCACTGATTCTCAACATATAATTCCTTTCCCATCCCATGAAACTCAAGCAATTGAATCCATTTTCCCGGGTGATAAAGTTCACCCTGCCTCTGGCCGTCCTCGCAACACTGGCGCAGCCGGCCTTGGCCGGCTCGATCGAGCGGCTGATCTATTACGATGCTTTCGGCACGGTCAGCAATTTTACCAGCCTGGTCAAGTTTCCCAACCAGCCGAATTGGTCCGAGCAGTTGGATGACTTCAATCCGCCAAAGTATGGCCTGCAAAGCAAAGTGGACGGACAATACTACCCGACTCTTTTCGGCAGTTATACGCGCGGCTATCTCGAAGCCCCCACCAACGGGAACTTCAGCTTCTATATCGCCAGCTATAGCGGCTCCGAACTTTGGCTGAGCACCAACCATACGGCAGCCGGGAGCAGGCTGATAGCCTTCGAGACCAATCAAGGCACGGCCCTGTTCACCGGCCCTCGTTTGAGCACGCGCCAGTCCGCGCCGATCGCGCTGGTGCGAGGCCAGAAGTACTTTCTGGAGGTTCTCCAACAGGGAAACAGCGCCAGTAACAGCTATGTTCAGGTTGGCTGGCAGCGGCCAGACGGGGTCCAGGAAATCATCCCCACGCTGCATCTGGCGCAATTCACGAACGATCCCCGCACCAGTGCGACCTACACCACACCATCCTTGAACACCTATGGGCTTAACGGCGGCAATTTGCCGACCACGGTGGCGACGAATGAAGGCTCCCTGTTAATCCTCCAGTCGGACGTGATCGCCGCGCAGCCCACCACCTTCAAGTGGTACCGCAACGGCACCCTCCTGCCCGGCGAAGATCTGGCCTACCTGCAGTTTTCACAGGTTCACGCGGTGGACAACGGCGCCTCCTACCAGTTCATCGTCACGAATAGCTACGGCTCCATTACCAGTTCGCCGGCCATCTTGTCCATCACGCCGGACATCGTGCCGCCGGCGATCACGCTGGTGGATACCCGCGGCAATCCCGATGGCGTGCGCGTCACGTACTCGGAACCGGTCCTTCCGTCCACGGCCACCAACCTTGCCAATTACGCGCTGCAAATTCAGGGCGGCTCGAGCCTCACAATCACCCAGGCAACCCTGCTTCCCGATCAACAATCCGTGCAGCTCGCCGGCTCGTTTGGTTTCCAGCCGGGCATCACATATCAACTGACGGTTTCCAGCGTTCAAGATCAGGCGACCACGCCCAACACCCTTTCGCCCAATCCAACCTCGGCCACGTTTGTTTACGCGGCGACGTCGGGAACCACTTACACCTTCAATGACGGGATCACGAACGGCTTCAATATCTTTGGCTCCGCCGTGCTGGCCGCGAGCGACGGATTCAGCAGCAGCGGTTACGTTCGGCTGACCGACGCCATCCAGTATCAAAAGGGTGTCATTCTCTTCTCGAATCGCACCACGGTGGATCAATTCCATTTGAAGTTCAAGACCCGCATCAGCGGTGCCAGCGCCACACCCGGCGACGGTTTCTCCGTCAACCTGGCCGCTGATCTGCCGCAGGGAACCTATCTCAACCAGCAGAAGGGCTATGCGCCCGTGGCGTCGCCCAACGCCACTCGTTTGGTGGTGGCATTTGACAACGACGGCATCGTGAACGGCGTAGTATCCCCGGCCATCGTCGTGAAATGGCAGGGCAACATTATTACGAATGTGCCGGCCGGCACAGGCGGAGTTCCGAGCATCCACAGCGTGGACGGCCACTGGGCGAATGTGGATCTCCAGCTCAAACGCGGCGGCAACTTGAGCCTCGCCTACGATGGGGTGTCAATTTTCACCAACCTGGCCACCGGCTTCTTTCCGATCCAGAGTGCCCAGCTTGAAATCGCGGCTGAAACGAGCGTGAACTATGAGACGCACTGGCTCGACGACGTCAATATCAATTACACTGACGGCGATATTGGGCCGGCTGGATTTGTCACCAACCCCTCGCTGACAAACCTCACCGTGGCGGAAAATCAGACGGCCACTCTTGCAGTGGTGCCCACCGGGGCCGCGCCATTCATCTACCGGTGGTATTTCAACGGTTCGTTGATCGCCAACGCTTCCGATTCGTTCCTGAATATTCTGGCCACACCCGCCGCGGCGGGCAGCTATTCAGTAGTGGTCAGCAATGAATTCAGCGCCACCAACAGCACAACCGCCATCCTGACCGTCACGGCGGACACGACGCCGCCGCGCCTGCTCAATGCGCGCGTTCTGTCCTCCGGCAACAACCAGGTGGTGCTGACGTTCAGCGAGCCGCTGGATACTGCCACGGCCACGAGCACCGCCACCTACAACCTCGGTTTCCTGGCGCTCTATTCCGCCACTTTGGGTGCCGACGGGCAGAGCGTCGTGCTATCCACCGGCACACTGGAACGTGATCAAATCTATCTCTTTACCATCAATGGATTGAAAGACCGTTCCGCGGCGGGCAACCCCCTGACGACCACCGCCTCGTTTGTCACTACGGTCGGGGACAGCGTGGACTATGCGGGGCAGATCATCTCGGATGGCGCCATCCGCTACTGGCGGTTTGATGAAGCCGTCGGCAATCTAACGGTTGCCAGCAGCACCACGGGCCTGGATCCAATTTCCACCGGCGTGGCCACCTTTAACGGCAGCCCGACTCTGGGCGCACCCAGCCTGATACCCGGCGAGCGGCTCGATTCTTCCCTCCTGCTCTCCAAAGCCAACACGGACTGGCTGTTGGTTCCCAATGGCGCGGATATCAACGCCTACACCGATCCGATTGCCAAAAAGTCGTTTGAATTCTGGTTCAATGCCAATTCAGTGCCGGCTCCAGGCACCGCTAATCTCTCGGCGGCCAGCACCCTGTTTGAGCAAGGCGGCGCCAACCGTGGCCTTGCCATCTACCTCTGGCGTGATCCCGCCGACCTGGATCCTGACATCGGCAAGCTGGTCTTTCATGCGTGGAACAATACCGCCACGGACGGTCCGGGTTCAGGCTGGGGTGCCGCCGCTGGCCCACCCTCTCCCAAGCCGGCCGTCTATGCCCAGACGAGCATTCAAGCCGGACAAACGTATCATGTTGTTGGCGTGCTCGATGGTGATTCCGTCAGCACCAACGGTCAGTTGATTCTCTATGTCAACGGCGTTCGCGTCGCAACCGCGGCGGGTGCCGGGCAGCTTTATGCCCACACCAGCAACGTTCAGATTGGACGCGGCACGACCCTGCTGCACACCGGGGACAGCGGCACCACGGCCACATTCGATGGCGTGCTGGATGACCTCTCGCTCTACAATACGGCGTTGTCCTCCAACACCGTCGCGTTGCACTATCGGGCGGGCACCAACGCGGTGACCATATCAACGACCAACTCCGCGCCGCTGGTCGTGTCGCGGCTGGATGCTTTGGGCAATCCCAACCAACTGCTGTTGACACTCAGCAAGCCGGTCAGCAGGACGACAGCGACCAACCTCGCCAACTATGGGCTTAAGAAAGCGTCCGGCACTGTTCTCGCGATCACCAACGCCACCCTGCTGGGCGGCGACACCACGGTGCGGCTGCTGGGCAGTTTCGGCTTCCAAGTCACTTCCAATTACACCCTCACTGTGTCCAACCTCACTGACCAGTCGCTACCGGCGATCGCACTCACACCCAATCCGACGAATGTGGCCTTTGCTTACCACGCGTCTGCCGGCACCACTTATGCCTTCAATGGAGCACTCCCCGTCGGCGTGGAGGTTTACGGAGCCGCCTATGTGACCAATGCCGGCAGTTATGACGGCAGCGGTTTTCTTGACCTGACCGATGCAGCCTCCAATCAAAACGGTGCTGTGTTGTTCAGCGACCGCCATGATGTGACACAGGCGCGCATCCGCTTCAAGGCGCGATTATCCAACGGCTCCGCGCCACCTGGAGCGGGTTTCTCCGTGAACATCGCCCCGGATTTGCCGACGAGCACCTTCGGCGCGCCCGAAGCCGGTTATCTGGTGGCTCCCGCGACCAGCCGTTTGACGGTGTCGTTCAACAATCTGAGCACCAATCCGCCTTCTATCTCGGTGTTCTGGCAGGGCGCCAGGTTGATCAATGTGCTGACCGGCGTCAGCGGTGTCCCGGCGCTCAACAATGCCGATGGGCATTGGGCGAATGTGGACATCAATCTCCAGATCAGCGGGCTGCTCAGTGTCAGCTATGATGGCGTGACCATCATCACGAACCTGACCACCGGCTTCCAGCCGATCACCGGGGCACAGGTCAATATTGCGGCCGAGACCACGGCCTCCGCCTACGAGACGCATTGGTTTGACGACGTCAATCTCAACTTTGCCGATGGCTTGATTGGCCCGGTGACGATTCCCGCCCCCGGCCAACCGCAGGGCACGATCGCTTTGGAAAACCAGTTGATCACCTTGAGCGTGGCTCCCGCCGGCAACTCGCCGTTCGGCTATCAGTGGTATTACATCAATTCGCCCATTGCCGGGGCCACCAACCGCACATTGGGGGTAACGGTGACCACCAATACGGCGGGCGCTTACAAAGTGGTGGTAAGGAACGATTTCAGTTCCGCCACCAGCTCGGTGGCCACCGTCTCGGTGCAGCTTGACCAGAATCCGGCGGCGGTGACCAGCATTGCCGGCTACGGCGGCACGGTGAACCAGGTTCAGATCAAGTTCAGCAAGCAGTTGAACGCGGTCTCGGCCACCAACCTGCTGAATTACGACATCAACACGCTGGCGGTCAACGGGGTCACCCTCGACAGCAGCGGCACGGTGGTGACTCTGTTCACCAGCCAGCAGCAGAATCTGCAGACGAACATCCTCACCATCAGCGGGCTGTTGGACTACGCTGCCGTCCCCCATGCGTTAAACACCAACGTCACGTTCCAGACCGGCATCAGCTATTACCAGGAGTCGCTGCTTGACGGCCCGGTCCGCTACTATCGCCTGGACGAAACCAACGGCACCAAGGCGAACACTGACGTGACCGTGGTGGACACGTTTGCCGTGGCGCAGGGCACCACTCAGAACGGCGTGGTTCCGGGTGTTCCGGCCTTGTTCACCAATTCCCCCGGCACCGCGTTCCAGTTCGTGAGGGGCCACACCAATTTCATCCAGTTTCAAGCCAAGCAATGGGATGTTGTCGGCACCAACACCGGGAACTCTACCGGCCTTCAGTTCACCAACCACACGGCCGAATTCTGGTTTAAAGCCACTTCGCTGCCTTATGCCGAGGCAATCACGGACACCAATGGCAATCCGGCCATTACCAACCACGCCTTCTCGCTCTGGAGCGAAGGCGCCAATTCCCGCTACTTCGTGGTCTATCTCTATGGCACGGATAGCACCACCACCAACCCGGCTGAGGCATCGTTGTATTTCAACGCCGGCAATATTGCCAACGATGGCCCAGGCGCTTACCAGCAATGGGGCACGCTGGCGGGCGGAGCGGCTTATGCCGTCAAGGTTAGCGCCACGGTGACTACGGGGGTGGTTTACCACGTCGTGGCGGAACTCGAAGGCCGGGCCGACCCGACCGACGGCCACCCAATCGGCTCTTTACACTTCTTCACCAATGGTGTGTGGGTGGGCGATTCAGACCTGCCGGCGGGCATACTCTACTCGCATGCCGGCACCAATATCCGGGTGGGACAAGGCACCACCAATTTCCGCCACGATGGATACCAGTTTGGCACCGAAACCTACGACGGAATCGTTGACGACATCGTCATTTACAACACGCTCTTAAGCCCCGACCGCATCACCCAGCACTACCAGGCCGCCCTGACACCGCCACTGCCGCCTCCGCTACCGCTCGTCCCGCCGCTCCTGGGCAATTACTCGCTCACGAGTGGCAGTCTCGGCATCACCTGGACCGGCACAGGCCAGTTGCAACGCGCGACGAACGCCACCGGACCGTTCATCACCATTCCTGGGGCGACGAGTCCGTATTCCGAATCGGCCACCAACAAACAGGTGTTCTTCCGGTTGATCCCCTAACCGCTGAAACCACAACGCCATCAAGGCATGAACCTTTTGCTCAATCGTGAACCGGGCTCCGCTGCAGCTCTGGTTCGGGGGCCGATTGAGTAACGAGCAGGCAGGGCGGGCTGGTTTGGCTGCGTAAGCCCGCCCTGCCAATGATTCGATATTAACTCCCGCGGCTGCCTCAAACTGAAACAAATGAAAGCCTGCGAATCCTCTGCCGTTCTCGAAACCGAAGACCCGTCCAATCCGCCTCACTCCCTGACGGAATTTCAAGACGCGGAAGCGCTGGATCAAGGGATTGCCGACGCCTTGGAGTGGGTGAAACGGTTGCGCACCGAAATCGCGCACACGATCATCGGCCAGCAACCTCTCGTGGATCGTTTGCTGGTCGCTTTGCTCGCCAACGGTCATATCCTGCTGGAAGGCGTGCCGGGGCTGGCAAAGACTCTCGCGGCGCGCACGCTCGCGGCGGCAATTCACGCGGATTTCAGCCGCATTCAATTCACACCCGACCTGTTGCCGGCGGACATCATCGGGACGCTGATCTACAATCCCGAGGACCGCAAATACAGCGCCACGCCAGGCCCGGTTTTTGCCAATCTGCTGCTGGCCGATGAAATCAACCGCGCGCCCGCCAAGGTGCAATCGGCTTTGCTGGAGGCCATGCAGGAACGGCAGGTAACGCTCGGAGGCAAGAGCGTGCCGCTGCCGGATCCGTTTCTCGTGTTGGCAACGGAGAACCCGATTGACCAGGAAGGCACCTATCCCCTGCCCGAGGCGCAGGTGGATCGCTTCATGTTAAAAGTCATCATCGGCTATCCCACATTTGAGGAGGAACGGCGGATTCTCGACACAATGACTTTTGCGAGGTCGGCCACGAAAGTGCGGCCCGTGGTGAAGCTGGAAGCGATTCGGCAGGCGCGCGAGTGGGTCTATGAAATCCAGATGCACGAGGATATCCGCGATTACATCGTCAAGGTGGTCTTCGCCACGCGCACTCCGGCGGACTATGATCTCGATTTGAAGCACCTGATTCAGTTTGGGGCCTCGCCGCGCGCAACCATCGCCCTGACGCTGGCCGCCAAGGCATGGGCTTTACTGCATGGTCGCAGCTATGTGACGCCCCAAGATGTGAAATCAATTGGGCCGGATGTTCTGCGGCACCGCGTCATCCTTTCCTACGAAGCGGAATCGCAGGGTGTCACCAGCGATGCGATCATCAAGACCCTCTTCGACACCATCCCGGTCCCATGAGGGATACCCAGGCGCTCAACGAACTGGTCCAGACCGTGCGTCAGGTCGAGATCGCCGCCAACCGGCTGGCGAACGACACCATGGTGGGCGCCTATCTGAGTTCGTTCAAAGGGCGCGGCATGGACTTCGAGGATTTGCGCCACTATGCGCCCGGCGACGACATCCGTCACATTGATTGGAATGTGACCAACCGGCTGGGCCGGCCCTTCGTGAAGCGCTATCGCGAAGAGCGCGAACTCGGTTTGACCCTGCTCGTGGACATCTCCGCCTCGGGCGAATTCGGCTCCGGCGGCGCCACCAAACGCCGGCTGGCGGCCGAAGTCGCCGGCACGCTCGCCTTCGCCGCCGCGCGCACCGGCGACAAAGTGGGGTTGCTGCTCTTCACGGACGAAGTGGAACTCTACCTTCCGCCAGGCAAAGGGCGTCGTCACTTGCTGCGCGTGCTGCGGGAAATTCTCTTCCACTCCCCGGCCGGTCGCGGCACCAAACCCGCCATTGCTTTGCGGGCACTGCTTCACCGGCTTACGCATCGTTCGATGGCGGTCTTGATCAGCGATTTCCTGTGTCCGCTCGACCACGAACTGGCCCAGGCGCTCGGCCGGGTCAACGCCCGGCATGATTTGGTTTGTCTGCACTTGTTTGATCCGTGCGAGGTCCAACTGCCGGCCGTGGGCCTCGTCCGGTTCGAGGACGCCGAAACGGGAGAGCTGTTGGAAGTCAACCTGGCCCGCGCGGCGAATCGGCAGATCTACGCCGAAGCAAACGCGCAACGGCTCGCCGCTCTGGATCTCGCGCTGCAGCGCGAAGGGGTGGACACGCTGCGATTGGAAGCCAGCCAGCCGTTTGCGGGGGCTTTGCAGCATTTCTTTGAGCACCGCCGCTGGCGCCGGGCGTGAACATGCCTCCCTCCGTCAGCCATCCGGCACTCTCGCTATTCATTAGCAGTGCTATCCCCGATCTGCAACCAATCGAGGAGTTGTTCCCCCCCACTTTTTGGGAGCAGCATCGCGTCGCCATCCTCCTGGGTGGTCTGCTGGGCCTGGCCATTTTTGTGGTCGTGGCCTGGTGGCTCCGGCGCACGCGTCCGGTGCAGGTCGCCCCGCCCGCGGACCTTGCCCGCAAAGCCTTGAGAAAGTTGGAAACCGGGCCGGATAACGGCCTGCTGGCGGGTGTGGTTCTGAAAACGCTGCGCGGCTACCTGCCCGCCGCGATTCCCACGTTGCCGCGGGGGGAATTGACCGCTGACGAAATGATCGTTCCCTTGCGTCACGAAGCCGCTTTGGGGCCCGAATTGAGAGAAGAAATCGCTGTGCTGCTGCGCCAGTGCGAACAACGCCAGTTCTTCCATGGCCGATTCGACACCCCCTCGGGGCTGGCAGCGCGCGCGCTCGCCCTGATCGACAAAGTCGAAGCGGCACAAGCCGGCTCTTCGGCCATTCCCGCTGCGCCGCCATGAGCACGGCCTTTGAATTTCAATATCCGTGGGTGCTGGGATTGCTGGCGTTGCTGCCGATTTACGCCGTCCTGCGCGGCCGCATCGGCCGTGCTTCCGCCCTGCGCTTCCCCAGTGTGGATCTGGCCCGGAAGGTGGGCCGCCCGGCTCGGTCGGCGGCCGGTCGGCTGCGACTCTTCCTGCAGCTTTTGGCGGCAGCTCTGCTGACTGTCACTCTGGCCGGACCTCGCACTGCCCACGAGCAGACCGAGACCCAGGCCAGCGGCGTGGACATCGCGCTGCTGCTGGACGTCTCATGGTCCATGATGGCCGTGGACATGGCGCAACCTGCCGAACGTGTCACCCGCTTCGACATTGCCCAGTCGGTGTTGCGGGACTTTGTCGGCCGGCGTCAAAGCGACCGCATTGGTCTGATTATTTTCTCGGCGTTGCCATACTCGGTCAGCCCGCTCACGCTGGATCACAAATGGCTCGTCCAGAATCTGGACCGCATCCATATCGGCTCCGTGCAGGACTTGGGAACAGGCATCGGCGACGCCACGGCCTCGGCAGTCAAGCGTCTGGCCGGAATCAAGAACAGCAAGAGCCGCATCATCATTCTGTTGACCGACGGCGACAATAACATCGGCGAGCTCGATCCGGTCCCGGCCGCCGACCTGGCCGCGGCGCTGGGCGTGAAGATTTACACGATCGGCCTGGGACAGGAAAGCGCCTGCCCCTTGCCGGCATTTGAGCCCAACACCGGCAAGTTGCGGTTTGCCGCGAACGGCGAGATTATTCCCACCATCACCTTGCAGCCGCCAAACTACAAGGTGCTGGATCAAATGGCCCGTATGACGCGCGGCCGCAGCTACCGCGCGGCCAATCGCGCCGAGTTGGCCGGCATCTACAACGAGATTGACCGGTTGGAAAAGACCGACGTGAAGCTGCGCCGCTACACGCGTCACACGACGTTGTTTCAATGGCCTTTGGCGGCGGCATTGGCCGTAGTGTCGCTGGAACAGTTCCTGGCCACCACCTGGCTGCGGCGTCTTCCCTGAAATGCACATCGATTTCACCAATCCCCATGTTGCTGATCCCGCCTGGCTCTGGGTGGCGCTTGCCGCGCCGCTGGTGCTGGTACTGCTCCAGCTTCATGCAAGCCGGGCCCGCCGCCGCGAGTTGGCGCGACTCGCTTCCCCCGGTGCGCTCGCCGTCATGTCGCGTTCGCACAGTCCGGGGCGGCGGATCATCAAGATCGTGCTGCAGACGGCGCTGCTGTTCAGCATCGGTGTCGCGCTCGCGCGACCGCAATGGGGCGAGCAGACGGAGAAATCAGAATCGCTCGGCGAAGACGTGCTGTTCCTGCTCGACTGCTCGCAGAGCATGCTGGCCGCGGACGTGAATCCAAGCCGCCTCGCGCGGTCGAAGCTGGCGATTCAGGAATTCGTGCAGAATTTCGGACGTGGCCGCGTCGGCCTCGTGGCGTTTGCCGGCCAGGCGTTTTTGCAATGCCCGCTCACGCTGGATTACGACGCGTTTCGCGATGCCTTGCAGGCCGTGGATGAAAGAACGATTCCCGTGCCGGGAACGGACATTGGCCGCGCCCTGAATGAAGGTTTTGCGGCGGTCGAAAAAAATGGGCGGCGGAAGATTCTCGTGCTGGTTTCCGATGGCGAAGATATGGAGAAGGGCAGCGTGAACCAGGCGAAGACGTTGGCGGCGAAAAATGTCGTGATCTTCACGGTCGGCGTTGGCACTCCAGGCGGTAGCGAGGTGCTCGTCTCGACTCCGGCCGGCAGCCGTGAGCGGCTGCTCAACGCCCAGAACCAGCCCGTGAACAGCCGCTTGGACGAAACGACCCTGCGCGCCATTGCCGAGGCCACCCACGGCACTTATCAGCCGCTCGGCGCACTTGGCGATGGTCTCGATCGTGTTCGTCAGGCGTTGGAGGGCGCTGAGGGTTTGCCGCGTTTTGTGACCACCCGCCGCGATGGCGTGGATCATTTCCATCTGCCGGTGGCTTTGGCACTGGTTTTCTTGATCGTCGAATCATTGCTTGGCACGCGCCGACCGGAACGACAGTGGGCCGCGCCGGGGCGCGCCACGGTCCCGGCTCTCACTGCATTCATCTTCACCGTTGGATGCGCGATGTCAGCGCAAAGCGGGGGCAATCAAGCCGGACTGCCTTCATCGCCGCGCGCTTTGTTCAACTTCGGGACGATAAGCTTGCGCCAAGGGCATTTACGGGAGGCGGAGAATGCCTTGGACGCCGCGGTCACCAGCAACGACGCCGCGGTGCAACCACTGGCGCTTTACAATGTCGGCCAGGTGCGGTTTCGCGCCGGCCAGGAAGCCCTCAAAGGAACACCGTTGTCCGCTGAGCTGGAGACGCGCAGCGAGCAGGGATTGCGGTCTGCGGATTCTGCCATCAAGGCAGCGGACTCCGCTTTGGCGGGCGATGATTTGCCAGCCGCAGTGTCGGCTTATCAGGCTGGCAGCGCCACGGCCAAAAGCCTAAAGAAGCTACTGGCGGCCATCCGAAGCAGCGCGGACACTTGCGGAGTGGTGCTGCTGCGGTGGCAACGCGCGGGGGATGATTTCAGGAGCGCGGCGGAGCTGCGGCCGGATTACGACAATGCCCGGACCAATGCCGGCATTGTCGATTTGCATATTGCGGACCTGACCGCCGAGCGCTGGAGGATCATCGAGATGGAAAATGCGATCAGCGCCAGGCAGGCGGATCTCAAGAAGCGCCTCGACGCGCTCAAACGACAGTTGCCACCGGAAGCGACCAAGGGTGAACAGGGCGAGAACAGCGATTCCAAGGAACCCAACCAATCGTCCAAACCCGACGATCAGGAGACCAAGGGCAACGACGGCAAAGAAATGGTGCTCACCCCGGCGGAAGCGATGCGCCTGCTCTCTTCGCTCCATTTGGATTTGAGCCGCCAATATTCCGCCGGCAATGCGCCCGACGACGCCAGGAAGAACATCGGCCGCAACTGGTGACGACCATGAACTGCCTGCGCCAATCGCCAATTCTCACCGCCGGTATCTTCCTGCTGGCGGGTGCCTCATTTGCGCAGCAAAACTCCAACGCGCCACTCGATGCCACCATGACGCAATTGCTGCGGCAGGCGGCGGCGGAATCAGAACTGGTGGCGGATGCCGGATTTGATCCGGCGGTAGTGGCCGTAGGTGAACCCTCGCTCTACCGCGTCATCGTTACCGCCGCACCGGAGGCGGTGGATTTGCCGGAGAAAATCCCAGCGCCGGACGAGCTTCAACTCCAGAAAGAGGGCGTTGGCAGTTCGTTTGTGAGCAAAGGGCCAACCTCACAGTATCGGACCACGTTCAATTACCGGGTGACTGCCCGGACGGCGGGAACCTTCACCATCGAATCTTTCGGCGCCAACGTGGGAGCCTGGCGAGTCGGGGTGCCGCCGCGAACGCTCAAAGTGGTTGCTGCCGGTTCGCCCGAAGCGCGGCGGCCATCGAGTTTACGCCTTGAAGTTCCCGCAGGTGATTTCTTTGTTGGCCAGGCCATCCGCGCACAAATCGTGGCGCTGGACCCGGGCGACAGCAGCGTGCTTGGATTGGTGGAACCGAAGGCGCTGGGGAACGCCTTTATTTTCGACCGGGTGTCCGGCTCCCAACGGCGCGATCTGCGTGAGGACAACGGACGATCCGTTTCTGCCATGGTCGAGGAGGTCATCGCCATACCGATACGCGAAGGGAGGCAGGCGTTCAGCGCCCAGGCTTTCGTGGAACTTCGCCCTACCAGCGATTCACAGACCATAAAGCTGCCGGGTTATCGTCCTTTCCTGGAAGCCGCGCCGGTGAATATTGTGGTCAGGCATCTGCCCGGCGACGCCCTCCCGGGGTTCACCGGCCTGATCGGGCAGTTTCAGCCGCCGTCGCCCCGGCCCGCGTCTCGCGAAGTTCATGCCGGTGATCCGTTCGATCTGCCGATCGTCATCCAGGGGACAGGGAACCTTGGACGAGTGATTCCGCCACCCATCACGAACGCGCCGGGTTGGCGGGTGGTTCCGACTTCTTCGCATGACAATCAGTCCCTCACCGCGGGTCTGGACGGCAGCAACGTGTTTCATTACACCTTGATTCCGCTGCATCCCGGCATGACGGCAACACCGAGAATCCCATTCAGCTACTTCGATCCGCAGCAAAACAGTTACGTGGATTTCACGATCCCTTCGATCCCGATTCTCGTGCTGCGCTCCGCCGGAGCCGGCACAACGGTGCCGGATACCAACACGACCAGTGTCATCCACAACGCATCGGCCCGGCGCTCGACGGAGGGCCTGGGTAACCTGGCGCGTCGTCCGGCGCATTTCGCTGCCTCACTGGTTCCGATGCAGCAACGTCCCGCCTTTTGGTGGTCTCAGCTTCTGCTGGCGATCGGGCTGGCAGGGTGGTATGGATGGAGTCGCCGCCGCCGCTTTCTCGCCGCGCACCCGGAAGTTGTGCGCATGGCCAGGGCACGACGCGAATTACGTTGGCAGGATCGTCGCCGACATCGCGCCGCTGCCGAGCGCGACGCGGTGGCTTATGCCAGGGCGGCAGTGGCGTCGTTGCGCGTAGCCTGCGCGCCGCATTTGTCCGCTCGTCCGGAGGCATTGGTCTGCGACGATGTCCTGCGCGCGCTCCCGCCCGAGGAGCAAAACGGCGAAACCGGGAAGTTGCTGCGCCAGTTGTTCTTGTTCGCTGATGAGCTGGCTTTCAAAGACAAGTCACCCCACCCGGAAACCCTCTGGTCGCTCCAGCCCGCGCTGGAGACCCTGATGGCGGAATTGCGGAGGCGGCTATGTTGATCCGCTCTGCATTTTTCCTCCGGAGTCTCGCGCTGTTGTCCGCCGGGGTTATCTGGCTGGCTTTTGCCTCCGCCGCGCGCGGCGAAACGAATGACTTCGAAAGAGCCTGCTCGGCTTACGACACGCGGGATTTCGCCGGGGCGGCGCAGTTGTTTGGTGACGAGATCAAACGGGCGCCTTCCGCCGAGGCATGGCGTAATCTGGGAAATGCCAAGTGGCAAGCCGGGCATCCCGGGCCGGCAATCCTCGCCTTTGTGGATTAATCCGTACGATGCGGACGCCGCCGCCAGCTTGCGTTTCGCCCGCTAATCAGCGCAACTCGCCGAACTGCCGTTGCGATGGTGGGAGACCTTTTCCACCTGCCTGCCCGCCAACGCGTGGGCCTGGTTGGCAGTGGGTAGCCTGTGGCTGACGATCGCCCTGGGATTTGTGCTGCCGATTATTCTCGGTCGGCGCAGAACGGCCTGGACGCAGTCGCTCGCGGCAATCGCATTCGGAGGGTTGCTGTTGACGATCACCGGAGCGGCAGGCATCCACACGCGCACTGCTTTGGGCGTGGTTTGGTCGGGGGGCACGCCGTTGCTTCAGGTTCCCACGCATCATGCTCAGACACTCGCTCGGCTTCCTGCGGGCGAGGCGATCCATAGCCGTTATCGTCGCGGGAATTACTTTTTCGTTCGCACCAGCAGCGCTGGTTCGGGCTGGGTGGAAGAAACCCGGCTGCGGTTCATTTCCAGCCCTGGACATTAGCCAGCCACAATTGCGGCAATGCCGCAACCTGCAAGATCATCTGCCGGATTGACTACAACCAGTCACCGGATGACTTTCCCAGAACTGATGGCAATTTGCCTTCTGGGCGCTGCGCGCCTCAGTCCTCTCGGTTGGTCTTCTCCCCGGACGCAGTTGCTGGTGAGGACGTGGCTGGAACAAAGGCCAACGGAAGGGACGGCGCCGGAGTGGGTTGGGAGGAAATTCCTCCGTTTGTTGTCTCCCCGGATCCGCTTGTCGAGGAACCCGAAGACACCAGGACCGGCGACAAACTCGATTTAGCTGGATTCGGATTCACCACAACACGATAAAACCGAGCCCCGCCATCAACCATATCGTAGGCTGTCAAGCAGGCGCCACTCCCTTTCACTGGGGGCCCCAAATTGTACCAAATGTTTGTGTTCACTCGCGGTGCCCACTGAACTTGGTAAGGAGTATTGAGAACCGACGGCCATCTAATCGCCGCAGCGGGCTGGATGGAAAGCGCAGGTGGCCCTGTACACAGGAACTGGAGGTTGTCAATGTAATGACCCCACCCGGCCTGGGGATTCACGATATCCAAGTAGCCGACATTGACGTCAGGCACGCTCACCGCATGGAAGGCACCGTCAGTTGCTGCCGCCACATGGAAGCTGCTAAGCAGGACCCCGGCGGGACTGTACACGTTAAATGTGGTGCTCGCACCGCGGGAGCCGGCTCCGTTATACATGAAACCTATGCCGCTTGCTGGAGTGGAAAAGAACATCCGGATGATCCGCGCCCGGTGCCCGGAATCATGGTTGTAGAAATTGGACAAGCAATAAGGTGGTGATGGCGGGTTGATGTCCGCAAACACACTGTTGCCAGCCACCTCGACATTGACCTCGCTGCCTGCGTCTGTGAAACCCACAAAATTAACGCCCCTCGTGCCGTACTGGGTGGTCACGTCGCCCAATGCAGGAAGTCCCAAGTTATCAAATGCTATGCCTCCCCCACACGAACAGTTGGCGTCAAACTGGAGGTTGTCAATGTAATGACCCCACCCGGCCTGGGGATTCACGATGTCCAAATAGCCCACATTAACGTCAGGCACATTCACCGAGTGATAGGCATTGTCAGTTGCTGTCGCCACATGGAAGCTGTTAAGCAGGACCCCAGCGGGACTGTACACGTTAAATGTCGTGGTGGCGCCCAGGGAGCCGGCTCCGTCGTACATGAAACTTATGCTACTTACGGGAGTGGTGAACAGTATCCGCATGACCCGCGCCCGTTGCCCGGAATTGTGGTTGTAGAAATTTGACAGGCAATAAGGTGGTGACGGCGGGTGGAGGTCCGAAAACACGCTGTTGCCCGCCACCTCGATGTTGGTCAGTCCGCCTGCGTCCGTGAATCCTTGGAAAATAACACCACTTGAGGCGTACTGGTTCGTAACGTCATCCAATGGAAGAAGCCCCAAGTCATCAAATGCGACGAGTACATTTGCTCTCGAAACCGACCCCGTCAAGACCAAGACGACAGTCGCGAACAAACATGCAAGCCCAATACTTCTTGCTGACAATTTACTCATAGGAACTGATGGGAATTGGCTCTTTGGCGCGCCGCTCGCACTTTGCGCTGCGCGGCTGAGGCAGAATTGATTTTTGCTATCTTTCATTCGTTCCTATTATGCTGGACAAGGTGGAAGTTGTCAACAATCAGTGCATTCCGAGCAGCAATTCTCATTCGGATTGGAGCGCGAACATTCTTGTCCAATCCCGCTAGGATTTGACCCTCCTCTCCCGGAGGGATGGCCGACAATAGCCCTTATGGGGAGTTCCTCATAAGGGCTCTGAAGTTTGGACATTCTGCAGACTTAAGGAGAGCCAATCCCGAAGGGATTGCATCTCTCGCCGGGTCGCACCCAACAAGGCGCGGGTCACCGTCGCCGACACGGGCGCGGCATTACCGCGCACATAGACCAAAACCGATTTCGATCCAACCGGTCCACAAATCGCCTCGACCAGTTGCGAACCATTCAGTTCGGCAGCGGCCCACCGATCCACTCCTACCAGCCAGTCGCCGGGGGAACAGTGGAGACATGAATTGAAAGGAAAAGAATCTGGCCAATGTTAAATTATCTTTGTGAGTTTTGCGGTCTGGGGTTACGGCGAGCGGATGCGGTAAAAACGCCGCGGATTGTTCGTTGCCTGCGGGTCGGTGAAGCGGAACTGGCCGGGCGACATTTCCGTGACGCCGCCGAGCAGTGTCCAGTTGCTTGAGGACAATGATGCGTTGGTCGTGGCCAGCGCTGTGAAGGTTACGCCTGGCGTGTAGTTGAAGCCGAATTGAAACGCGCCGCTCGGCAGTTTTGTCGGGTTGCTCAAGATGATCGGTGACGCCGGCCCATTTGCCGGATTGTACAGCTCCGCGCTGGCAAGAAGGCCATTGGTGGCGGAACCGCCTGCAATCAGCACTTTTCCATTAGCCAGCAATGTTGCGGTATGAACGTACCGTGCGGTGTTCAGCACGGCGGTCGTCGTCGTC
>JBAXTC010000630.1:0-4747 GCA_037130375.1 Verrucomicrobiota bacterium
CCTGAGCGCCAAGGTGAAGTCTGGCTGCTCCGAGGGTGGAAGTCCCTCAAGTGTGGGGCCGAAAATTCCCAGAGTTTAGAACGAAAGAACTAGATGGAAAGGTCTAACAACGAGAGCCAAGCGGGTAGGGGAGTTCAACGACAAAAAGAACGTCCCGAAGCCAGACAGGGAGTCGGATTCGTCCATAGTAGCCCGTGGCAGGGCGGTCGCTGAACGAGAAAAACCAGGTTGTGGCGTATGAGAACAACGCCAACGCAAACCGCCGTCAACTGCGGTCAAGGTCCAACGGGCTGCTTGCGTATTACGACCGCAACACGAATCGCACCTTCGACGCCAAGAACCAGAATGCGGGCGCTGGGGACCAGCGGGGCAAGTTCATTCCGAGCGAGCCAATAAGACCGTAAGATACTCGTGACAAACCCGAGTGGGGCATGTATAATCGGTTATGCGAGCATCGTCTGGCCACAACCGCACCGGTTTTACGCTTGTCGAATTATTGGTGGTCATCGCAATCATTGGAATTCTGGCGGCATTGGTGTTTGCGGTGTTATCGGGGGCCAAGCAGCGGACTAAGAGCGTTATTTGCTTAAGTAACCTACACCAGCACGGTATTGGACTGAATCAGTTCCTGAGCGACTTTCATGTCTACCCTTTGCGGGAGAATGGCTCCTACCACAGAGGAGATTACCAAGAACATTACTCATATTGGGAAGGTGCACTGTTTGGACAATTTGGCGTCGTCTGCAAGACGAATGGAGAGATGACGGGCGTTTATCGATGCCCCTCGGCCCCCAGCACACCAAGAGGTTTCTCCATGCATGACTTATTCTACTCTTATGGATACAATTCCGAGGGGCTGGACGGCCATAGCATGCATAGTCCTTTAGGGCTGGGTGGGATTGGGACTATCGATGTTTCCGCTCTTCCCGTACCAGAAGGTGCAGTAGTAAAACCAAGCGAAATGCTCGCTGTTGGAGATGGCCTGCTCGGCTGGAATGCCAGAATCCATGACGGCTGGTCGAATCTCGAACGGGACGTTAGGGCAGTTCACTTTGAGGATACAACCCAGCGTGCGAACGGTCGCCATAGCTCAAAAGGCAACACCCTTTTTTGCGATGGGCACGCTGAAGGCTTGAGGCTCCAGCGTCTGTTCTCGGACACCGATGATGCCGCACTAAAACTCTGGAATCGGGACAACCAACCGCACAAGGAGCGACTCGTGCCTTAATAACGGCGTAACATTTACCGTCTGAAGTCCCTCAAGTGTGGGGCCGAAAATCCCCAGAGTTTAGAACGAAAGAACTGAAGAGCCCGGTGCGGGCAAATCGCACGCCGGGATCTGTGAGGGGGGCGCCGGGCAACCGATGTCCCTACCTCGACATCTGCAGCCTTCAACCTTTGACATACTTACAGGGGCAAGGCCTGCCTCGGCAATGGATGGTTGGATAAGAAATGGCCAGAAACGGGTGAACGGCAGCTCCTGCGTCAAATGAAGCCGCGAAAGTCGAGGCTGGTCCGGTGGATGCGGAAAATCGAACCTCTGACCAACTTGATTGGGAGCGTTCGTTGGTCTAAATCCGCAGGAGGTGCCAGCAGCTTTCCATGGAACTTAGCTGCCATGGTTCAAGAAACCTCGCGCTTCTGCGATAACGGGATCCACCTCGCCGGCCTGGAGCAGATCACACGCGGTTTTCCCTCCAAAATCAGGATTCTTGCTGAGCAAGAATGACAGAGCGACGAATGGAGAATCATTCGCCAGCGCATTTAAGACCTCGGCAAACCCGGGGAGCACGTCGCCGTCCTGGAACTGGAAGGCAGGGAATACTCGGTCTCCCCCCTTCGGTAGGGCGAGCAGATAATAGCGCTTATGGGGAACTCCCCATAAGGGCTCTGGAGTTTGGACATTGTCCGCGGACCTCCATCCTGAAAGGATGCGATCACTTAGCCCAGGGTTGCGCGCGGCGCGCTACCCTGGGAGCCTGATGCGGGGATACATTCTACCCTGAAAGGGTTGTATCGTTTGTCCCCCTTCACGGCAGTCAATCCCACACTTGAGAATGCCTCCCAGATAGTGGTGCAATTCTTTCCGTAGCGCGGTGTCGCGCAGCGAGGGACGGCGGTCTTTGGTGGAGAAGACGGTATGCCCGAGAATCCTGGCCAATGATTGCGGCATGGCGGCGAGAATGGACCAAGCCCTTGGGTACGCGACCCCTGGGGACTGGTATCACAATCCCGCCCGCCCCTCCACCCCCGAGGCCGAAACCAACCCGCACCAGTCCGACGGTCCGCTGCGCACCGCCGAACATGTGGCCGCATAAGTCAGACATCCCCGGCTCCGGTCGGGGATTTTTTTCTGCTTGCGAAGCTCGCCCGCCTGCCCCGGTCCAGCTCTTCTCGGCGCTTTCTCCCGCACCCTTGCTGCAAACGTGGTCACGCCTCGAGACCTCGGGCCGGGCAGGCCACCGCGCAAGGCGCCCTCTCAGGTTAAAAGGGGCAGTCTGGGAACCGTGAGCGGCTCTTTCGCGGGCGAAGCGGCTTGAGCCGGTCCGCCGCCGCCTTCCACTGTGCGAGCAGGTCCTGAGTTTCCATCCACCGTCGCCGCATAGCCATTAACTCACCCGCCATGTCCCGCCCCACCTTGTCAGCGATCGCAGTGTGGTCCGTGCGTTCGGAAAAATTCCAAGCCGGCTCGCGCCGCGTTGCCCTCAACTGACGCTGGATTTCACGCAACGAACTTTTCACCTGCATCGTGATCCGTTGCAATACTGAGGCGCTGGTGTGCGCGGTGGTGCCAGCTTCGACAATCTCACAGAGCGTCAGGATCACTTCCAGTTGCTCGACATCACCCGCCTCATACGCCGCCTGCGCCTGATGCCACCATTCGGTCTTTTGCGCCGTCATTTTCTGCTGACAATCCGGATGCAACCGGCGAACAACCGCGCGGTAAAGCTCCTTCAGCCGCTTGGCAGCGGGTACCGGCGCCGCAGGCCTGGCTGACGACCCCATTCGGGAGTCGTGCGCTTCCCCAGAACCTCCGCCCGGCATGGACTCGCCGAAGAGCTCATTCATTAATTCATCGACCAGTTCATCCTCGCCGCCCGGACTTCCCCATTCGTCTCCTGCCTCAAAAGCATCCCAATCCGGGCCGCCGCCAGGTCGGGGCGGTGGCGGTTCAGGATTCTCCTTGATCTCCATCACCCGCTGGTAGGCGCGGGCGTAGGAACCGCCGCCAAACATCACCTCGTGCTGAACCATGAACACGATGGCCTCATCCGCCGCCAGTTTTCGATTCAGCTCCCGGAGTTCCGTAAGCAACGCGCCGAACTTATTATTCAGCCAGCGCGTGAACTGCGGCTGATCCGTCTGGTGAAACCGGTCGAGCAGCCGCCGCGAATTCTCCAGGTCGCGCAACGCCTTTTCGTAGGCTTTCCTGATCTTCTTACGGATGGCCGCGCCATCCACCCGCACAAGCGCCAGACTATGGTTTGCCGGATGCGAGTGGGGCAGGGCATGACCGTTGATCGGTCGTCTGGGCGCGCGGCGTTGCATTCAGTGATGGCGGCATCATAGCACCCATCTCTCAACACCTCCAGTGTATCTTTCAGAATTTGATGGGAATCAAACCTAAAAACAGCAGTTGGAACCACGGATTACGCGGCAGCGGCGAAGGACATTTCCGACGGAATTGTCCGCGCCCGCCTGCTTGACGAAATCTCGAGCGTAAAGACGCTCAAGACCGAAGCAGCGGCCAAAACGAAAATTAAGCAGGAGGACGCAGATGGTGCTTGGCCCAATGGTGAAGGTGAATGGCGTTGTGCTCGGGGGCTGTCAATCGCTCAATTCCGGCCCGCAACCGCCCGGCCAATCGCGCATCGGAGTTCAGTCATAAACATTCAGAGCCGCCACTGTCACATTAGTCCAATCGCATAACGTGAAATTCGTGCTCGAGAATGCGGAGTGGTCCTAGTGATTTGGACATGACGCGCAACTCCGCCGCAGTGTAACGATTGCCTGGTCGTTCCTTCCACCGCTGCTTGCGCTGATCGGCAGCAGTCAAAGCGGCATCGGTCGCTTGGTCACGCTGCGTCTTGGGGTGGCCCGTTCGCATATCCCGCGTAAGGCGCGACGTAAGCGCCGACCAATCGAATAGCATCAGGGCTGGTGGTTTCATGGACGTACAGCTTTACGATAATGGCGGAATCAAAATAGGCATCCATCAGCGGCCCCCGCGTCCCTCATCAATAATGCTCTGCGAGTCCGGCGCGACCTTGTCACCATAAATGTCGTGCAAGCGCTGACCGAAATCGGGCCACTTGGCCCGGTGAGCTTGGCCGGGGTGCCAGCGCCATTCTCCATCTCTCGGAGGAGCTGCTCGAACAACGTTCGCTCCTGCCGCGGAAGCGCGGCCACCTGCTTAATCAATTCTGTTGCGCTCATACGCTAAACTTAGTGCAACCGGATGGCTTCGCCAACGATGATTTTTCATTCGCACAGCAGGGCGCCGCGCGGCAACTCAATCTCCGCCGGGGTCAGGGCGTATCTGACCGAACTCGGACCGGGCGAGCGTGAGGCTATCGCGCTGGCGCTGGAAACAAACGCCAACTTTCTCCTCATCGACGAGACCGATGGCCGCCGGACAGCCGTCCAGAACGGCGTGCCCGTCAAGGGAACGCTTGGAATGCTCGAAGAGGCGGCCAAGGCTCCGACCTGCTGGTTCCCGTGGAACTACCGACAGGCCATCGAAGCG
>JBAXTC010000631.1:0-4744 GCA_037130375.1 Verrucomicrobiota bacterium
CGTGACGAATGGCTCCGCCATCACCATCACGGGCTACACTGGCCCCGGGGGTGCGGTGGTGATTCCCGACGCCATCCACGGACTGCCTGTCAACAGCCTCGGGGATGGGGCCTTCGCCCAAGCGCGGCTGACGGGCATCACGATTCCTGGCAGCGTTATACGCATCGGAGACTGGGCGTTCGACAACTGCCTCGCCCTGACGAACATCGTGATCCCCGACAGTGTCACCAGTCTCGGCAACCATGCGTTCGATACCTGCTATGCGCTGACCGATGCCACAATTGGCGCGGGCGTCACCAACCTCGGCAATGATACGTTCGCTTACTGCATCGGCCTGGCCAGGGTCATGCTGAGCGGCAGCATGAACAGCATCGGGGAGAATGCGTTCGCTTACTGCGCCAGTTTGACCAGCGTCACCATCCCCGACGGCGTTATCAGCCTCGGGAGCGGTGCGTTCTACGGTTGCGCCAGCCTGACCCGCATCACGGTACCCGACGGCATTAGCAACCTCCCGGACTACGTGTTCCAGGACTGCACGGGCCTGACCAACGTCACCATCAGCGCCGGTGTCACCAACCTCGGGGCCTTGGCGTTCTGCGGGTGCGTCGGCCTGCCGAGCATCAGCATTCCGGATCGCGTCACCGCCATCGGGAGCATGGCGTTCCGGAGCTGCGCTGGCCTGACCAACGTCGCCATCGGCGCCGGCGTGACGCAACTCGGGAACTGGGCGTTCAATGAGTGCTCGAGCCTGGCAAACATCACGATCCCCGACAGCGTCACTAACCTTGGAAACGGAACTTTCTCTTCCTGTAGCAACCTGACCCGCATCACGATTGGCACCGGCGTGACCAGCCTCGGGGCCCAGGTGTTTGAACATTGCATCGGCCTGACCGGCTTCACGATTCCCAACACAGTGACCGATATTGGGGACTACACGTTCCATGGCTGCACCAGCCTGGCCGCCCTGACCATTCCCGATTGTGTGACCGGCCTTGGGGCCGGGGCTTTCTTTCGCTGCACCGGGCTGACTAACGTGACCATCCCCGACAGTGTCGCCAGCCTGGGGGACTCCGCGTTCGCTTCCTGCACCAACCTGGCTGGCGTGATGATTGGCGCCGGCGTGACCAGCCTCGGGCAAGGCGCCTTCGCAAGGTGCGCCACCCTGGCCTACATCACGGTCAGCGCCAGTAATTCCGCCTACAGCAGCTTGAACGGCGTTTTGTTTAACCTAAGCCAGACCGAACTCATTCAATGCCCGGGCGGTATCAGGGGAAATTACATCATTCCGGGCAGTGTCACGAATATTGGGGACGAAGCGTTTGCTTCCTGCCGCGGCTTGACCAACGTCGCCATCGGCAACGGCGTCATCAGCATCGGGGATTCTGCGTTCAGTGGCTGTGTCAGCCTGGGCGGCATTACCATCGGCGCCGCCGTCACCAACATCGGGTTTGAGGCGTTCTCTGGTTGCGGCAGCCTGGCCGGGATCACCGTGAGCGCCAGCAATACCGCCTACGGCAGTCTCGATGGGGTCTTGTTTAACCAAAGCCTGACGACGCTCATTCAATGCCCGGGCGGTATCAGGGGAAATTACATCATTCCGGGCAGTGTCACGAATATTGGGGACGAAGCGTTTGCTTCCTGCCGCGGCTTGACCAACGTCGCCATCGGCAACGGCGTCATCAGCATCGGAGATTTTGCGTTCGATTCGTGCAGCGCACTGACAAGCCTCGCCATGGGCAGCAACGTCGCCCGCATCGGGGACTGGGCCTTGAGCCGCTGCACCAGCCTGACCCGCATCACCCTGCCGGGCAGTGTCACCCACCTCGGAGACGGCGCATTCCAGGGCAGCGCCAGCCTGACCAATATCACGCTTCCGGACGGGCTCACGAGCATCGGGGACTTGACGTTCAGCGACTGCGCCAGCCTGGCCATGATTACCCTTCCGAGCAGCGTCACCCGCATTGGGTGGGGGGCGTTTAGCGGATGCTCCCGCCTGGCGATCGTCACAATCGGCAACCGCATCACCGAGATTGGGGAATTGGCGTTTTCGGGCTGCGCCAGCCTGACCCGTGTCGCGATCCCCGACAGCGTCACCAACCTCGGGGACTCCGCGTTCTCCGGCTGCACCTGCCTGGCCAGCGTTACGATTGGGCGCAGCGTCACCCGCATTGGCCTGGGCGGGTTCAATGGTTGCGCCAGCCTGGTCGGTGTTTACTTTTGCGGCAACGCCCCCGACATCGGTTCCTACGCGTTCCACGGCGCCGACAACGCAATCGTGTATTACTTGCCTGGCACGGCAGGCTGGGGCTCAACATTTGGCGGCCGGCCGGCGCTACTGTGGAATCCAGCCGTGCAACCCGGCAGCGTGGGGGTGGGAGGAGCCGGCTTCAGCTTCACCATCACGGGAACCCCGAATATCCCCGTGGTCGTCGAGGCCCGCCCGTGTTTAACCGATGGCGCCTGGTTGCCGCTGCAAACGAACACTCTCTCCGCCGGTTCGCTCGTCTTCAGTGACCCCCAGTGGACGAATCACCCCGCCCGCTTCTATCGCCTCCGCTCGCCGTAGGCAGGGAGAGAGGGCGCATTCTCAAGTGGTGGGCGCCGACACCGTTTCCTCACCAGCCCTCCCGGCAGCTACGCAGACATCTCCGGCGACTTCAACTCTTGTGCGAGACCAGGTTCTGACCTCAGAATTGTGGGGGTATTAAGAGAGAATCAATGGAGAGTCCATTTCCCTTGATTGGAGGTATTGGCAGAGCGGTGACCGAAGGGCGGACCCGATCCGATCCGCCCTCCGATGAGGCTTCCCTGCCAACTTTGGCTTCAGATATCTACATTCATTTTTAATTCCATCTCGGAGCGTTGAGCCATGTGGAACCTGAGTTTCTTGCCCGGCAGACCCCGATGATCGAGTCCTTTGGCGTTGATCTGGTCCAGGGTTTGGTTGACCGCTTTCCTGAGTTCGCCTCCGTAGTTGGTCCTGGGTAAGAGGTGGATCGGTGTTGATGGGCCTGGCAAGCTTGTTCCTCGGCCAACAAGTTTCTCTTCAAGCGTTCGGTCACCTGTTTCTGGCTCAGAGCCAGGGCTTTGCGAGCGGCGCTTTTGACATCCCGATCCTCCACGTGACCGTTGAGCTGCGCGTACTCCACGCTGCGATAACTGGTGACCTGGTTAATGCCAAAATGCTTGTCGAGATATTGTAACTGTTCAGGTGTGGGGCAGACCGGTGGTCTCCCCTGGAGTTTGGACATTCTGCAGACTAAACGGGAGCCAATCCCGAAGGGATTGCATCTCTCAGCCCAGCAACCGTGTTGATTTTGTCAATGCTGTTCATGAGATTTTTCATTCCTTGGCTCCTGCCGTTGCTGTTTCCGGAGAGATGGCTTTGATGCAATGATTCATGTAGATCAACAGGCGGCGCATCACGGCTGTCAGGGCGACCTTGGCCACTTTTCCCTTGGCCCGAAGACGCTTATAGAGAGTGCGCAATACGGGGTTGCAACGAGCTGCGCTGAGGGCGGCCATGTACAAGGCCAGACGCACTTCGGGGCGGCCGCCACCGATACAGCATATTCCTTTCATCTTACCGCTTTCCCGGGTCCAGGGTGCCAGGCCAGCCAGAGCCGCCACCTGGTGGCGGTTCAATCTCCCCAGTTCGGGCATGTGCGCCAGGACCATCCAGGCGGTGCGGGAACCGACCCCCTGGATTTCAACCAAGCAAGAGACGCGCTGCTTGAGATCGGCATCTTGCTCCAGCAAGGCTTCAATTTGCTTTTCCACCGCCTTGATCTGAGATTGGAGAGTGGTCATGAGCTTGGCATGCTGCTTGAGGACAAAGGGATCCTGATGATGCTCGGCTTGGGTTTTGGCCAAAGCGCGGCCGCCGATCAATTGTTTCAACCATCCGGTCAGTGCCACCAGCCGGTCCTGGGTGGTCGAGGTGGGCGGCGTCGGTTTGGGCTGATAGCGCTGGCCATAATCAGTCAACATCCGCGAGTCGATCCGATCGCTTTTTGCCCGCTGGCCTGTGGCCTTGGTCGCTGCGCGTACGAGGGCCGGATTCATCACCGAGATGGGGATCTGCACTTGATGCATGGTTTTGACCAAGTCGCGTTCATAGCCGCCGGTGGCTTCACAAACGACGTGAACGTTGGGCACCTTTAGCAGGTGAGTGCATAACTGTTTCAGGCCATCAGGGGAATTGCTGAACTCGATTTGCTGACCTTGCAAATGAAGTTGGAGGGTTGCCTTGGCGACATCCACCCCGGCATAGATCACTGTGTTTTTGGTTTGCATAGTGTTATTAATGTTCTAACTCATCCTTACTTATACGAGCTGACGGGCCTGGCCGCCGCTCTGGCAACCGTTCGAGTTTGGAGCATCAGGCATGCGCGGCTCTGGCTGGGCTACGGACTGGCCCGAGGCCGTCCGAGGGTTGCACGAGCTCGCGCACGCCGCCGGTCGCCCTTTGCGCAAGGGTGCCGGCCTCATGTTCTTGCCTGCGCAAGAAAAGCAAAATATCCAAAGGAATGCAGCAACCAAATGAAGAGAAGACCGCAGCGGGCACCGAGAGTGTCGGGAAGGCGTTTGCCCTGCAGCTTCTCGCTGCGCTGTTCCACTCCGGCTCGCTACGCTCGCCTCCGTGGAACAGCGCAGCGAGAAGCCCTCCCATGCCGCTGTCGAACTCAAGGAGAACCTGAGTATAAGAGAATGCCAAGAATTCATATCAGAGCACATATAAGGG
>JBAXTC010000632.1:0-4722 GCA_037130375.1 Verrucomicrobiota bacterium
GAGATAACGGAGGAATAGATATGGCATTGCCTGAATCAGTCAGGGGCTTATGTTGGCCTTCCATCTCCGTTCCCTCGGTTATCTCCTGTTCAACTCCGGCTTTCCCCCCTTCTTCCCGCGTGCCATGCTTGCAGGAAAAGCGGCGTTGTCGCTTGCCGTCGCAGTCCATAACCGAGTTATCCGCGCCTCACTGCAAGCAGGGCAATGCCCCTGGTTGTGGGTCCTCAGCCCAGGCCGTATTCTTTCGTCACGGCGACGCCGAGTTGTTGGACTGCCAATTGGCGCAAGTCCACGGCAAGGCCAAGAGTTGCGCCGCTTTCGAGTTTCTTGCCCTCAGCGAGGCTTTTCTCCGCCCCTTCGAGCACCAGCGTCGTGTAGAACCCCAGCGTCATCGGATGGCAAGCCGCCTGGCGTGCTGCCTCCGGCAATGTGCCGTTTCGCAGCGCCAGGATTTGCTCATAAAGCCGGCCCGGACTGCTGATGCCGTAGCCGGTCACCGTCTTGTCTTTCTCGAAATTCCGAAATAGCGGGTTCACCTGGAAGATGCCTTCGGCGTGGACTTCGCGCAGACCGGGAGTGTCGAGGCCAAGGTCGATCAGTCCATCGGAACATACAATGCGGCTGGATTGGACGGTCATCGACTCGGCGGTGTTTGGCAAGGCCCAGCCAGTGATGATGTGGGCGAGGGCGCCGCTCTCGAATTGAATCTCCGTATCGACCAGATCGTAGCCCTTCACGGCGATAGGTCTGAGCGACGGAAGCTTCTGCGAGTAGCCGGTGGCGCGGACCTGTACGGGGATCAGGTTGACGATTTTCATCAGCGCGTCGGCCATGTGTACGGTCAGAAATGACACGGGGGTATTCTTCTCGGCAAAATCGGGCGAGGCGAAGAAACGAGGGGAGTGGTTTGGATCAGCGACCACCAGTTTGTCCAGCATGTAGAAGACGGCGGTTTGGAAGATGCCGTAACGGCCGTTTTGAAAGCGCGCCTCGGCTTCCTTAATGCGCG
Source organism: Verrucomicrobiota bacterium (assembly GCA_037130375.1). GTDB lineage: Bacteria > Verrucomicrobiota > Verrucomicrobiia > Limisphaerales > UBA8199 > JAPLUA01. The sequence continues at coordinate 1,010 of JBAXTC010000632.1, forward strand.
GGTCTTCCCGTTTGTGGAAATCAACGCCCAGGAAACGCCCGGTCTTTTTCGCCGCGTCAATCATCGCGTGCGCGTCTTTGACAGTCCCGGCCGTCGGTTTGGGCACGACGACGTCCAGACCGGCGTTGAGCGCATCGACGGCTGGTCCGCAGTGCAGGTGGTCGGGGGTGTTGACCTGCACGGCGTCAAGTTTGACTTTGGCCAGGAGCTGCTGGTAGTTGGCGAAACGATGTTTGGCGGGCACGCCGGCCATGTCACAAAACCAGTTTCGATAGTGCTCGTTCGGATCCGCGACCGCGCAGATATCGAACAGGCCGGAATAGTGGCTATGGAAGTAAAGGTGCTGGTAGATTTCGCGCACGACCGCGCCGACGCCGATGATGCCAAGCTTGAGTTTTGTTTTCACGCCAATGTCTGTCGCGGAGAATGAGCGAACTAAGCCAAGGATAGCGTCCCGGTTTGCCGAAGGAGGAATATGGCGAGAAATTCAGCGGCTGCGCGGATTTCATCGAGCCCGATTTGCTCGTTGTCGGCATGCGCATGCGCGAGTTGGCCGGGTCCGAAGGTCAATACCTGCATCCCGGGATACTCGGTGGCGAACAGCCGCGCGTCGCATGAAACAGTCCAGCCGAGCACCGGTTCGTCTTTCCAAAGTCCGCAAGCCTTTGCCGCGGCAATCGCATTGCGCACCGATGGCGAATCCGGGTCGCCATCGTAAGCCACGTTATGCAACTTCTCGTAAGTGACCGTGACGATGTCCTCGCCTGACTCCGACCTGCCGATGCGACGCAGATAATTCTCCACGCCCCGTCGGGCGGCCCGTCGCTGACGGTCCATCACTTCGGTGATGTCATGGGTCGGAACGAAGCCTTGCCCGCCCTCAAAGACCAAAGTGCCGGCGGAAGCTGCGCCGTCCAACTCGAACCATGGCTCGCACTTGGCTGCGGATGCCAATCTGGCTTTGGAGGCGGCCAGGCTCCGGACCAAATGCGCCATTTTGGTAATGGCTCCGTCGCGCTCGCGGATGGCGCCCATGTGGCCGGTCGCGCCGTGGACCGCAATTTTGAAATTGTTGATCTCGCGCCGGAAGTCGTAGTGTCGGGCCACCATCGGTTTGCCGGTTGAAGGGTCGGTAACTTTGGCCTTGTCGCCGTAAAGGCCGATGTAGCCGGCCAAGCCGGCTTCGAGACAATCGCGGACGAGGGTTTCAGTGGCTGCGTCAGGCGGGCGATCAAAGCGGATTACGAATCGGACCTCGCCACAGATGCGGCTGGGATGCTCGCCGAATGAGCCAATGATGCCGTGGCAGGTCTGGACCGGCCGCTGCGGGAAGAGGTTGTGGCGGCTTTCGGCCCGAATCGCCGCCCCCTCCTGCTCCATCTCCCCATTGACGAATGCAAACATTTCGAGTGCGGAAACACCTTTCAGCCGCTGCAGCTCGGCGCGATACCAGACGGCGCCGCGGTTGGCCGGGTAGAACTTCAAGCCCGTGCATTCGCAGACCAGGATGCTGTCGTAGAGCCGCTTCAACTCGCGGTCGATGGCGAGAGACAGCGAGCCGTTGCCGCCGGTTTCCTCCTCGACGACCAGCATGGTCAGCACGTTGCGGTTCCACTTCAGCCCGGCTTTGGCCATTACGTCGGAGAGCACTTTGAGGGCGGCGACGATGCTGACCACCGGCCCTTTGTCGTCACAAGCGCCCCGGCCAAAAACAATCGGGCCTTTGACGCGGGGCCGCATATAGGGCGCCACCACATCGATGTGGGCGTTAACCGCCACAGATTGGCCGGCCGCGCCAGCCTCTGTGCCGGGGGCGACGTAGAGAAGGTTGGAACGGTTGGCGTAAGTTTCTTCCGGTGTAAGGCCCTGCGGCCGCCGCGGACTCTTGGTGAAATGAAGCAGGGAGTAGTTCGGATGAGCCTGGATGGCCGGATTGATTGGCCGCCGTTCGAGTCGTGCGCCCGGAAAACTCAGCCGGCCCAGCTCCCGCTCCAGAATGCCAAAGCAACAATCCTCGGCGGCCTGCATCTGTTTGACGTCCAGGTTCGGGGTGGTATCAATCTCGCAGAGCTCGACCAGCAGATTCTTCACGTAACGCTGGAAGTCCACGCTCCGCGTTCGGGCGAAGATCTCGCTGACGATGGCGGCGGAGGCCGCGCCAGCCGAAGAATGTGCGTGACCCGATCTGGCCGGCTTGCGCCGGCGGCGGCCGGTTCTTGTTTTCCTGGCAGGCATTAGATTGCGCTTCGTTGTGGCGTTGGTTGCTCAACCGCGCCAGCCACAGCGTGGCAGGCAGCGGTTGAGACTCGATCCGCGCGCAAGCTACCAACCGCGTTCGGGGTGTCAAGAATCGCCCCGCCCATTATCGGCGCGAGTCCCAGAAAACCTTTGTCGGGGAAACATCAGAAGTCGTCCACTTTGGCCGACAGGCATGCGCTGATTGGTTGTGACTTGTGATCGGACCAATCTATGGCCTGCCCTGTTTTTCACCACTCAGGTGGCATCGCTCATGCCGCACGCTTCAAGATGGCCTGAAGGTCTGCATCCACCCGGCCATTGGGCATCAGGTTGAACTTCTCCACCAGCACGTTGAGCACGTTCGGAGTGACAAAGGCGGGCAGACTCGGCCCAAGCCGGATGTTCTTGATGCCCAGGAACAGGAGTGTGAGCAGCACCGCCACTGCCTTTTGCTCGTACCAGGAGATCAGGAACGAGAGCGGGAGATCGTTCACTCCGCAGTTGAACGCCTTGGCAAGGGCGACGGCGACTTGCACCGCTGAGTAGGCGTCGTTGCACTGGCCCATGTCCAGCAGCCTCGGAATGCCCCCGATGGCGCCGAAATCCAGCTTGTTGAAACGATACTTGCCGCAGGCCAGCGTCAAAATCACACAATCCTTCGGCACCGACTCGGCAAATTCCGTGTAGTAGTCGCGGCCCGACTTCGCCCCGTCGCACCCGCCGATCAGGAAGAAATGGCGGATCGCGCCGGTTTTCACGGCGTCAATGACTTTGTCGGCCACGCCCAGGACTGCATGATGGCCGAAGCCGACCAGGATTGTTTTGTCCGGGCCGTCGGATTCAAACCCTGGCGCGCTCAACGCGGCCTCAATCACCGGGGTAAAATCACCATTGCCAATGTGGCGCACGCCGGGCCATGCGACGCGTCCAGACGTGATGATTCGCTTCTTGTAGCTTTCCTGGGGCTGCTGGATGCAGTTGGTGGTCATCAGGATTGCGCCAGGGAAATCGGCAAACTCATCCTTTTGGTCCTGCCACGCCCCGCCGTAATTGCCCACAAGGTGCTTGAATGCCTTGAGTTTGGGATAGCCGTGCGCCGGGAGCATCTCGCCATGCGTATAGACATTAATCCCCTTCCCCTCAGTCTGCTTCAGCAGCTCCTCCAGATCTTTGAGATCATGACCGGAAACGAGGATGGCCTTGCCCTTGAGCGGCTCAACCCGCACCGGCGTGGGCACCGGGTGGCCGTAGGTGGCGGTGTGCGCCGCGTCGAGCATGGCCATGACCTTGAGGTTGATTTCGCCGCATTTAAGCGAAAGGCCCAGCAAGGCATCCACCGCAGGATTCTCCTGCGCGAGATAATCCAGAGCCTCGTGGAAAAAGGCGAATACCTCGTCTGACTCGTGGCCCAATACCCTGGCATGGTCCGCGTAAGCCGCAGTCCCTTTGACTCCGTAAAGCAGCAACTCCTGCAG
>JBAXTC010000633.1:0-4717 GCA_037130375.1 Verrucomicrobiota bacterium
TTTTTAGGTTTGATTCCCATGAAATCGCAGGCTTCGACCAATTCTGTCTTGCGCTCCTGTCCTCGCTCCGAAAAATCTAAGATGCGCACCACTCCAATCTCCCGCCCACTTTGTAATTGCCTGCGTGAGCGCTTTGACCTAGCTCTTAGGCAACAAACGAAAGAATCATTATGATAAAAGTTTTGGTTATTCTGGTGATGGTGCTGGTGTTGCCGGTGTTCTTAATTCTGATGTGGGTCGTGAGCGCCTACAACCGGTTGGTCGCGTTGCGCAACCGCTACAAAAATGCCTACGCGCAAATCGATGTGCAGCTCAAACGCCGCTACGATTTGATTCCCAATCTCGTGGAGACCGCCAAAGGCTACATCAAGCACGAGCGCGGCACGCTCGAAGCCGTCATCGCCGCGCGCAATGCCGCTTCCGCAGCGAACGGCCGGGCCGCCCAAAACCCCGGCGATGCCAGCGCCATGAAAGAGCTCTCCGGAGCCGAGACCGCTTTGACCGGCACTCTCGGCCGCCTTTTCGCCTTGTCCGAGGCCTATCCCGATCTCAAGGCGAACACGACGATGATGAGCCTGATGGAAGAGTTGACATCGACCGAGAACAAGGTGGCGTTCGCCCGCCAGGCATACAACGACTCAGTGATGAGCTACAACACGCAGCGCGAGGTCTTCCCGACGAACATGATCGCCGGGCCGTTCAACTTCGGACCGGCAGAATTGTTTGTGATCGAGAGGGCCGAAGAGAAGGAAGCGCCGAAGGTTTCATTTTCGTAAGCCGATCCTTAAACACGTTGAAGGGTAATAACGTTGAAACCGGGTATTGCAGCGCTGTGAGCGCTTCAAGGCTTTAACGTCTGTAACGCTGCTAACGACATGGACTTCTTTGACCGACAGGAAAAGGCCCAGCGCAACACCAAGCTGCTGGTGATCTATTTCAGCGCCGGGGTGGCGATGCTGATTCTCTCGATCTACCTTGTCGTCTGGTTTCTGTTCGGCAGCCTGGGGACGGGTCATCAGCGCCGCGGTTACGAAAATGATCAACCGACCTCGAACACCCTCTGGCAGCCGAGCCTGTTCTTGAGCGTCGCCGCCGGAACGCTCGCCGTGGTTGGGCTGGGCAGCCTCTTCAAGACCATGGAGCTGGCCCGGGGCGGCAGTGCCGTGGCAACCATGCTCGGTGGCCGCGTGGTCAATCCGGCCACCAGCGATCCGGACGAGCGCAAGCTGCTCAATGTCGTGGAGGAAATGGCCATTGCCGCCGGTATCCCGGTGCCGCAGGTGTATGTTCTGCCTGGCGAAAATGGCATAAACGCCTTTGCCGCCGGCCATTCCACCAGCGACGCCGCCATTGGTGTCACTGCGGGCTGCATCCGGCTCCTGACGCGCGATGAGCTGCAAGGGGTGATCGGCCACGAGTTCAGCCATATCCTCAACGGCGATATGCGTCTGAACCTGCGGCTCATGGGTGTGATCTTCGGCATCGTTTGCCTGGCCGTTATCGGCCGGATACTGCTGCAAGTCCGCAGCGGCAACAGCAAGGACAAGAACCCGCTGCCCTTGTTGGGCCTCGCCCTGGTGCTGCTAGGGTGGGCTGGTGTGCTTTTCGGCCGGATCATTCAGGCGGCCGTCAGCCGGCAGCGCGAATTCCTGGCCGATGCCTCCGCCGTGCAGTTCACGCGCAACCCGGCGGGCCTGGCCGGCGCGCTCAAGAAGATCGGTGGCCTCAGCTACGGCTCGAAGCTTAAGGCTCCGCAGGCTGCTGAAGCCTGCCACATGTTCTTCGGCAATGGCATGGGCGAATCGTTCCTGCACGTCATGGACACGCATCCGCCGTTGGCGTCTCGCATTCGCGCTCTCGACCCGGAGTTTGACGGAGAGTTTCCGGCGGCAGGCGTCGCGGAAGCCGGGGAGGCCCCGCCGGTTTCGCCGCCGCTGCAGCGCTCGCCGTTCCCCTTCACGCTCCCTGGCATGACTCGTTCACAAGGAGGCCTCGCGGGCCTGGCGCCACCAGTCATTGCCGCGCAGGCCGTCATGCCAAATACGGGCAATCCGACCACCGCCCACTTGCGCTACGCCGAGGGATTGCGAGCCTCAGTCCCCGCAAGCCTGCAAGCGGCGGCTCGCGAGGGGATGGGGGCCAGCACGCTGGTTTACGCGTCGCTGCTCAGCGACGACGAAGCGGTGCGCCGCAATCAACTCGAGGAGTTGGCCACGGCCACCTCCCCAGCGGTCTGCGAGGAAACGCTGCGCATATTGCCGGAAGTGCAGTCTGTCGCCACACACGCGAAGCTGCCGCTGGTCGATCTGGCGCTGCCCGGCCTCCGCAATCTTTCAACCGCCCAATTCCAGCAGTTCCGAACAGCCGTGCAGAAGCTCGTTGAAAGCGATGGTGAAATCGACCTGTTCGAGTACGTGCTCCAGAAGATCGTTTTGCGCCACCTCGAACCCCACTTCGTGCAGGCCCGAAAGCCGGTCGTCCAGTTTTACTCGATCAAACCGCTGGCAACGGATTGCGCCGTCCTGCTCTCGGCGCTGGCTTACATCGGTCAGGACGAGCCGGACAAAATTGAGTTTGCCTTCCGGCAGGGCGCTCAACCGCTGAGCTACACCGCCCAGGTTTCGCTTAACCTGCTTCCGGCGGCGGAATGCGAACTCGATCAAGTCGATGCCGCGCTGAACCGCCTCACCCAGGCCGTGCCGCAGATCAAGAAAAACTTGCTCAATGCTTGCGCGCAAACCGTCGCCGCCGACGGCGTCATCCAAGTGATGGAAGCCGAGTTGCTGCGGGCCATCGCCGACACGCTCGACTGCCCGATGCCGCCGTTCCTCCCAGCGCAATGGAATTGACTGGCGCATTGTCCGAGACAGTTTCTGCCTCAGGCAGGAGCGCCTGCATACAGGCATGCTGCACCAGCAAACCAATCCCCGCGATTAACCGGGCCAGGGCACGAGGGCCAAACTCAGTCCCGGTCCGGGAAGCCCATCTCCTCGACAAAGATATCCTGGAACCGCTCGACTTCGTTTAGAGAGACGTGTTTCACCTTGCCCAGAATCTCCGGATACGCGCCATTATGTTCTTTCAAGCCGAATAACGCGAGTTTGGCGCCGAGCAGGGCCGTGTTGCCGGCCGGTTGCACCTTCTCGACCGGGAAATCCAGCAACCCAATCCGCCGGGCGCTGGCTTGATTGATGTAATTGCCGAAGGCGCCCGCCAGATGGATTTGCACGAGGCTCTCTTTGGTCGCGCCCCATTGTTCGAGCAGGATGCGCAAGCCGGCGGCGATGGCCCCCTTGGCCAACTGCAATTCGCGCACGTCCCATTGATTGAGCGAAACCGGCTCTGCCAGCAGGAGCGACTCTCCGGCAGCCAGCCGGCCTGAGGGTTTGATCCAGCCCAGGTCGAGGCTCGCCGCCACCGCATCTACCAAGCCGCTGCCGCAAATGCCGCGCGGCTCAACATTGCCCAGCACGTGGCAGTGCAGCTTGCCACCCTGCTCGTGTACCTCCGAAATGGCGCCCGTCGCCGCCCGCATGCCCATCGAAATGCGGGCGCCTTCAAACGCCGGTCCAGCCGCAGTCGAGGCGCACAACATCCGCTCGCGGTTGCCCACAACAATCTCTCCGTTTGTCCCGAGATCAATCAGAGCCGACAGCGATTCGCTCTCGTGCAGTTTGGTCGCGAGCAGCCCCGCCAGGATGTCGCTGCCGACAAAGCTCCCGAGACAGGGCAGGAACCGCACCGCCGGATTACCGGGCAATTCCCAGCCAAGGCCGGCCGAGTCAAAAACCTGCAAACCAGGCGACTGCGGCTCGAAAGGGAAGTGGGAGAGCGGTTCGAGACTGATGCCACAGAACAAATGGTGCATGACCGTGTTGCCGACCACGATCACGCTCTTGATTGCGTGTCCGTCGCACGAAGCTGCCGACAACAGTTCGGTCGCCAATTGACTGATTTGTTCGCGCACCAGTTTCTGCAAGGCGGGTTGCCCTTGAGCGGCTACGGCAAATTCCACCCGGCTCATAATGTCGGCACCGTGTACCGCCTGCGCGTTCAAAGCCGCCCGCACGGCCAGCACGTGCCCCGTCTGCAAATCAACCAACTGTGCGACGATCGTGGTAGTGCCCAAATCGACCGCGATGCCTAATCCTTCGTCGGGAGTAAAAGCAAACACCGAGTCATCCGTCAGAATCGCCGCCTCCCACTGCGCCAGCTCGATCCTCAAATCCGTCTCTGCCCGACCGCGACACGCCAGCCGCCAGCCATCCGCAAGCTCGGCCCCTGTGAGCTTTTGCATGTCCTCGCCGGTGATGGGCAGCGAGCCGGCAAGCACTTTGACTTTGCAGCCTTTGCATCGCCCGCGCCCGCCGCACGGGAACTCGACCCCGTGCGTGAACAACACGTCCTGCAGCGGCGTGCCGCACTCGATCTCGATCACTTTGCCAAGCGGCAACAGTTCGATACGGACGGAGCCAGTCATCGAGCCGGCCTCTCCAAGAACTCGCAATTCATGGCCTCCAATAACACGACCGCCCCGAGGGGGCAATCAGGATTTCTGTCATTGCCCTTTCCGGCTCTTACCCCAGTACTCTTGCTCTTGCTCTTGCTCTTGCTCTTACTCACGCCCTGCACGGAGTCTCCGACTCCGTGGACCGGCAGGCTGGAGACCTGCCCCACGCCGCGTCAAAATGAGGTTGGCGCTCACCGGCGGACAAGT
>JBAXTC010000634.1:0-4715 GCA_037130375.1 Verrucomicrobiota bacterium
TTCGGACTTCGGACTTCGGACTTCGGACTTCGGACTTCGGACTTCGGACTTCGGACTTCGGATTTCTTTCGGATTTCGGATTTCGGACTTCGGATTTCCGCTCTCCGGTTCCCTGTTCAAGGTTCGAGGCTCCTGTTGCGTGTTCGGACTTCGGATTTCGGATTTCGGACTTCGGATTTCCGCCTAGGCCCCACACCACAGAATGTCAGCATCTCAGGTCTTCCTGCCCTCCCTCCCTCAACCGTTTTCCCAGTCAGGAACCAGTCTCATTCAGCGGTTCATCGTTTTTCTGTGGCGCTATCGGACACAGTTCCTACTATTGTACCCTAAGGCTCGCCGCATTGGAAATGACTCCGACGCGGGAAAACCGGTAAAAACTATATGCAAGAGCGCTGGTTGTCCGTCCAAGAAATTGCCGCCCATTTGGGCATCAATCGCGACACGATCTGCAAATGGACCAAGCGCAATAAAAAGCCCGCCCACAAAGTTGGCCGACTTTGGGAATTCCTGGTCGCAGAGATTGACGCTTGGGTGAAGAAGGGGACAGCGGGCCAGAAGGAGTTCTAACCATTTTATGCTAAACCTTACTCTACGCGACGAGTTCAAGGGCGAGCGTCTCAAGGGCACAACCATCGACTTCTCCGCCGACAAGGATACCAGCGCCCTCAAAAAGCCGACCGCCGAGTTCCTCAATATTACCTACCCCTCGGTTGACCTGCTGCGCATTCTTGAGGCGACCCAGCCCGACAAATCCCGCCCGGTCGTCTTGCTCGGCGGGCGAGGCCAGGGCAAGTCGCACTTGATGGCCGCCATGTGGCACGGCATGAAGGATCCCGCCCAGGCCACCAACTGGCTTGGCGGCTGGGCCACAAAACTCAATCGGCCCGAGTTGACAAGCCTCCAGTTTCGGACCGGGTTTTGCGTCATCGCGGAGAGCCTTCACCAGCAACGCTACAAACATATCTGGGATTTGTTGTTTGAGCGTCACCCCAAGGGCGCGCTCATCAAAGGGAAATGGGAAGGCACAGACCCGGCCAAAAAGACCGACATTCCCAGCATTGACCTGCTCATGGAAATGTTCAAGGCGCAGCCGACCGCGCTCCTCCTGGACGAATTTCAGACCTGGTATGACGGCCTGACGGACACCAAACAGTATCCGTGGCGCAAGTGGGCCTTCAATTTCGTCCAACTCCTGTCTGAGATCGCCAACGACCATTCCGACTTGCTCGTGTTGCTCGTTTCCATCCGCGACAACCAGTCCGAGGCATACCAGCAAATCCACCGCATCAATCCCGTTCTCGTGGATTTCCAAGGCGTGCAGGCCAAAAAGGACCGCTAGCGCTTGCTGCTCTACCGCATCTTCCAGAATCGGATGAACGTGCCGGCGGCGGACGTCGCCGACCTCATCAAGCCCCCACGTCGAGGAGTATGTCCGGCTCGCGGCAATCCCGCCGCCACAGCATCAGGCCAGGCACGACGAGTTCGCCGAAGCATGGCCCTGTTCGCCGGTGCTGATGCAACTGCTCGAAGACCAGGTGCTGGTCGCCACCGAGGCGCAGGAAACTCGCGACCTCATCCGCATCCTCGTTGACCTGTTCAAAAAACGGGGCGACAAGTCGCCCGTCATCATTGGAGAATTATGAATACCGTCGAATTGCTTCGCGAGCAGTTTAACTCTCACGTTGCCATCCGGGAGAAACGCCCCGGCGTGTTGCAACTCGTCGCCCCGTTGTTCCATGAGGACGGCGACATGATGGACATCTTTCTCGATATGCCAAAGAACGGGTCGCAGAAGTTGTGCGTCAGCGACCACGGTTTGACTTTGATGCGGCTGTCTTACACGTTCGACATTGATACCCCAAACAAAGAGCGCATCTTCAACCGCATCATTGCCGAGAACGGTATCGGTGAAACCGGCGGGGAGTTGTTCATCGATGCCACGCCTGAAACACTTTACACGGCGATTTTGCAGTTCTCGCAGGCCGTTTCCAAGGTTTGCAATATGCGCTATTTCAAGCGCGAAGTGCTGGTGAGCCTGTTTGAGGAAATGCTCGCCGAGTTCATCCAGGCTGAATTACCACGGCTCAATCCTCGGCAGGCAATTCTGCCGATTCCCGACCGGGACGATTTGGAAGTTGATTGGGAATTTCGTCCCAACGGCGTTCCGTTCTACCTTTTCGCGGTAAAGGACGCCAACCGCGCCCGATTGGCAACCATCAGTTGTCTGGAATTCCAGCGGCACAATCTAAAATTCAAGAGCCTTGCCGTTCATGAGGATGTGGACAAATTGCCCCGTAAAGATCGGAATCGGCTTACCAACGCCTGCGACAAGCAATTCACTTCGCTCAACGAATTCAAGGACAGCGCCGGTCGCTACTTCGACCGGGAACTTGCTCATTGAACCATGCCCCCTCGCAACAACGGTAAATCCAAAAAAGAACTCTACGCCTGCGACGGCCCGGACGCCGAGAAGGGAAAATGGTTTCAGCGCGCCGGCACGAAGGAGCGCAAAAGAAGTCCTTTTCAGACCGATTTTATTCAAGGCGGACAGCCCGCTGCCCCGGCCACCGAGGACGTTTGGGAAGAACTTCCGGTCAACTTTGATGTTTTCTCCGTGCCGTGGCAAGAGCGGAAGAATTACCGCTACGAAGGACCGGAAATCATTTACACCTTTTGGGCCAACCACGGGCCCTGTCAGCGCGCCGGTTGCGGCCACCGCACGCCCATCATATATCCGCAATGGCTGGAAGGTTGTCCAAAGCACGACGAGGAAGGCCGCGAATACGGAGGCAGCGCGACGGATTCTGTTGAGGCCACCATCCGTTGGAACAATGCCCGCACTGCCAAGCTGCGGTTGTTGGAACCGCGCGGCAAGTTGGCGGAACAAGTGACCTGCCCGCAGACAAAGGTGACGTTCCGCACCGACATTCGTGGTGGCACGGCCCCACTCAAAAAAAACAAGAAGGATGAACTCGTGGCGGAGAGGTCCACCTTCGCCTGTGCTCATGACGGAACGCCCAATGACGTCCAAGAGTCGGTGAAGGCAACAAACAAGCCGGCCCCGATGGGGGCCTATCTTATTCACGGTTATAGCCATCAACGGGATTCCATCGGCGCTCCTTACAGTGGCCGTTTTTTCGCCCCAGCTTGTGATCCTCGTAGGACAAATGCGGCGGCGCCCGAATGGAGCGTGAGAAAGGACGGCGACATTCGGGGCTACTGGCCAACCAGCGCCGTCCTCGTCGGTGCAGAAATCTGCCCCCACGACGTTCAAGGGCATCAACTCACACACTGGTGGAAGTTGTTTGGCCCGCTACAGCGCTTGAGCATAGCGCAGATTCTCAAAAGCATCGTCTCGAATCCGGGAGCCTCCTGGCAGGCAAAAGAGTGCGTTCTGGATGCATTCCAGCAATATATCCGCAACCAGAACCTGTTCTGTTTCTACGATCGGGACTACGACAAGTTAGTGTCCGCAAATCGAAGCGATCCAAATTGCGACTGAACGGAATTCCCCATGAAACGACCAATGCCGAAGACCAAACGCCCGCCCATCTATGACCGGATACGGCAGATTCTGGAAGCGGCGCAGACCAGCGTGGTGCGCACGGTGAACACGACGCAGGTGGTGACGAACTGGCTGATCGGGCGGGAGATTGTGGAGGAGGAGCAATCGGGGCGTGATTACACCCGTTATGGCCAGAAGGTGATTCCCGTGTTGGCCGAACGTTTGCAGAATGATTTCGGCGAAGGTTATAGCGCCACCAACTTGAAACTGTTTCGTCAATTTTACCTCACTTATCCAAAGCTGCTCAAAACGAACATCGGTCACACGCTGCGTGACCAATTCCGTCTGCCCTGGCCAACATCGTCCGGGCTGCCATCCCAAGCGGACACGGAGATTGGTCACACGGCGTGTGACCAATCTCATCAACATGGCGGTTTCAATCCCAACGTCGCCTGGTCCCTGTATCGGCAGTTGTTGAAAGTCGAGAAGCCCGAAGCCCGGTCGTTCTACGAAATCGAAGCCACGCAGAACAACTGGTCGGCCCGCGAACTGGAGCGGCAGATCAACAGTCTGCTTTACGAACGGCTGGCCCTGAGCCGGAACAAAAAAGGTCTCCTGCGCCTCGCACGCAAGGGGCAGGAAATCCACGGGCCGCTCGATGTCTTCAAAGACCCGCTGGTGCTCGAGTTCCTGAAAATTCCCGTCGCCGCCAAACTCGTGGAATCAGACTTGGAAGCCGCCTTGCTCAGTGAGTTGCAAGCCTTCCTGCTGGAGGCTGGGCCGGGGCTTCGCGTTTGTGGCCCGGCAGGAGCGCATCACGCTGGACGGCGATCACTTCTACATTGACCTCGTTTTTTATCACACGATTTTGAAGTGCTTCATCGTGCTGGATTTGAAAGTGGGCAAGCTCACCCACCAGGACCTCGGCCAGCTTGCGCTCTACGTCAATTACTATGACCGCGAACGGCTCACGCCCGGCGACAATCCCACCCTCGGCCTGATCCTCTGCACCGACAAGAACGACGCGGTGGTGCGCTACACGTTGGGCGAGGCGCAGGCAAAGAAGATTTTCGCCAGCCGCTACAAACTGCACCTGCCCACCGAAGCAGAGTTGAAGGCCGAGTTGTTGCGCGAGGTGAAGTGCCTCGCCTCCGCCGGGCACCAAAGGGGCGAAAGGGGTAAAACCCCATGAAACCAAAGGGCACGAGAA
>JBAXTC010000635.1:0-4707 GCA_037130375.1 Verrucomicrobiota bacterium
CGGGCGGATGATGATGCTCAACCGGCTCTCGCGGTTGTACCCGAGGCAACCGAGCGCGCCGGTATAGGGGCCGCGCGCAACCGGCGCCAGTTCATCAATGATCTGCATCGCGCGGAATTTAGGCGCGCCCGTGATGCTGCCGCCCGGGAAACACGACGCCAACGCCGCCAGGTGAGTCAGCGCAGGACGCAGGTGACCTTCGACGGTTGAGACGAGGTGTTGCACCTGGGGATACCGCTCCAGGCGAACCAGCTCTGGCACCTGCACCGAGCCAAATTCGCATACTTTGCCCAGATCATTTCGCAGCAGGTCGGTGATCATCACTAATTCGGCCATCTCCTTGGGGCTGGTCTGCAGCTCGTAAGTCAGTTGCGCGTCGCGCGTCGCGTCGGGAGATCGCGGGCGCGTGCCTTTGATTGGGCGGGTCTGAATGTGCCGCCCGCTCAAGCGGAGAAAAAGCTCCGGGGAAGAGGAGGCGATCTGGAACCCGCCGCAATCGAGATAGGCGGAGAACGGCGCGGGGGAAACCGCGCTCAAACGCTGGAACAGCTCCCAACCGGAGGCTGAATGCCGTGCGGCCAGGCGCTGGGAGAGGTTGACCTGATAAATGTCCCCGGAATAAATGTAGCTTTGAGCGCGGGCAACCCGGGCGAGAAACTCAGCCCGCGACAAGCTCGAAGTCACGCAGATCGGATCGACCGTGTGGCGGGTGGCGGATTCCGGCGGCTGGGCGGCCATTCCGAGTTTGGCTTTCCAAAACTGCGCGCCTTCGGTCGCGCGCCGCTCGCTCCGGGAGCCATCGGCATCGAGGCCGGTGGAAACGATCCATGTCTTGGCCAGGCGATGGTCAAAGACAACCAGGCTGTCGTGGAAACCCAGATGGCAATCCGGCAGTTCGAGATCGTTGGCGGCGCGACGCGAAAGCCCGGGTTCGACGAAGTTCTTGAGGTCATAGCCCCAATAGCCGAAGCAACCGCCAAGCGGAAACGGCAGGTCCACTCCCTCGAGCAACTCGTAGCGCGACACCAAGACGTCCAGCACGCACCACGGATTTCCGAATTGAATGTGGCTGTCCCCATTTGTGGAATGGGAGCGCACCTCGCAGCGGGAGCCAAACGAGCGGAAGGTGAGAAACGGCCGCGCCGCCACGAACGAATAGCGCGCTTGTGGCGAATCAAACAGTCCGCTGCGCAACAGCACAACCCCGGGTTCGCCCCGGAGCCGCTCCACCAACGACACCGGCGTATGCGCGGTAACGATTTCCTGAATCAGCGGACACATGAATGATGAGACGTCGGGGCTACGGCAGCTCGCTCATAACGAGGTCACCCACCCATTAGGGCAGGCGTTCTGGATTTTGTTTCTTGCGGTTTCGCTGTCGTTTATCGTTGTCATATCGTCAGATAAACCAGTTATTGCGTTATGGCCAGTCCTTCGACATAGTATTTCACGTGCCAAACAATCTGCGGAGGGTAAAGTCCGGGCTGGCGTGGCGCAACCAGGTTGGCCGTTGGATTGAGGCTGCTAAACGACGCCGTCATATGTTGATCTCATTGTTTATCCTCGTATGCCACCTTGCGGGCGCGCTCACTTCAGTTCATGCCATCATGGAAGTTCGCACCGCGCAGGGGGCCATCGCATGGGCGGTGTGTTTGAACACGTTCCCCTACGTCGCCGTGCCCGCCTACTGGATTCTAGGACGCAGCAAATTCCATGGATATGTCACCGTCCGTCGCCAGGGACTTGCCCGCGTGCAACCCGTGGTGAATCAATTCGTCACCACCCTGGTCCAGAAGCATCTCACCGCGTTGCCCGGCCAGGAGCGCCCGCTGCTGGTCGAACGACTGGCCAAGCTGCCATTTACTTTGGGCAACGACGCCGAGCTGCTGGTGAACGGCGACGCCACGTTCAAATCAATTTTCTCTGGCATCGCGCGGGCGACGAATTACGTCCTCGTGCAGTTTTACATCATCCACGACGACGGTGTGGGACGGGAGCTGAAGGCGCGGCTGCTGGAACGCGCCCGGGCCAACGTGCGCTGCTGTCTGCTTTACGACGAAATCGGCAGCAAACTGCCGCGCGCCTACGTCGAGGAATTGACTGCCGCTGGTGTGCCGGTGTTGCCGTTCAACTCGACCAAGGGCAACGCCAACCGATTCCAGCTCAACTTTCGCAACCACCGCAAGATCGTGGTCGTGGATGGACTCGAGGCATGGGTAGGCGGTTTGAACATGGGCGACGAATACAAAGGACTTGATCCGAAGATTGGTTTCTGGCGCGACACACATCTGCGCGTCGCCGGTCCCGTGGCGCAATGTGTGCAGGTGGCCTTTGTGGAGGACTGGCATTGGGCCTCCGGCAAACTCCTGGGTGGCCTGAACTGGAATCCCCAGCCCGCACCCTCGGGCGCCTCGCGCGCCATGCTCTGCCTGCCCTCAGGCCCCGCCGACCCGTTGGAAACCTGCACCCTCTTCTTTCTCAATGCGATCAATCAGGCGAAGAAGCGGCTCTGGATTGCAAGCCCTTACTTCGTGCCGGATGAGCAGTTCGTCAGCGCCCTGCAACTGGCCGCGCTGCGCGGTGTGGACGTGCGCATTCTCGTTCCAGATAAATCCGACAACGCGCTGGTGCAGCTTTCGGCGTGGTCGTATCTCGCGGATGTCGAAAAGACGGGCATCAAGGTTCTTCGCTACACCAAGGGATTCATGCACCACAAAGTCGTGCTCGTGGACGACGAATACTGCACGGTGGGCACAGCGAATTTTGACAACCGGTCTTTCCGGTTGAACTTCGAGATCACCATGGCTTTCGCTGATACCAACTTTGCCGGACAAGTCGCTGCAATGTTGGAAAACGACTTCACCCAATCCAGACCGATGCGAGGAGATGAGCTGGCCCGGCGCAACTTCTGGTACCGTTTCGCCGTCCGCGCCGCCCGGCTGAGCGCGCCAGTGCAATAGGATCGCTACCGTGAACGAGTCAGCCAAACACTGGGCGATAGCGCTGGTGAACGGTCACCCCGAAAACGCAGTGGCCTGCACCGTCACAATGAACGACAGGCCCCTAAAAGGGAGATGGAATGAACCCGGCACGGCACAGAAGCAATAATATGAATCGAAGAGAGTTTATTATCAGAAACCTCGCGGGAGGCATGGGCTCGCTGCTGCTGTCCCGATGGGCTGCGACCGGCCTGGCCGCAACGGAAGCGCCCGCCTTCGCCACCAAAACGTTGTTCGAGTCGAGCGACCCGGAACTCATTCGGCTGGCTGAGGAGGTGTTCCATCAATGTGTCCTGGGCAAGATCAAGCCCCCGGAGGGCACCTTGAAACACCACTGGTTGCAGGCCGGCACGGGCGATGCTTTCTATGGGCAGTGGATCTGGGATGCCATGTTCGTGGTGGACCTGCTGGCGATCCTGCCCGGCCAGCAAGGATTGATCCGCGAAATCTTCCAAAACTATTGGGATTTCCAGAAACGTTGGAACGCGAAGCGCCCGGAGTATGCGCATGACATGATTCCCTGCATGATCGAACCCAGAAACACCCTCACATGGAACGAGTTTCCGGCGTATTCCCAGATTCCCATACTCGGCTGGGGGCTGGAGCGGGTATATAAGCGCAATGGCGACAAGGAACTCCTCCGGCAGAGTCTCGAACCGCTGGAAAAATTCCATGAATGGTACTGGCGCGAACGGGACGTGACCAATGTGGGTCTCGTCGCCGTCGGATCGTATAGCGGGGTCATTCAGCATGGGCGTTATGAAACCTTCGATAACGAGTGCAATCTTGATAATCTCAAGCTCACGCCGCACCCGGAGCGCAAAGGCGCCGGCGAAGGCGACTGGTATGGCGACATCTGTCTGCCGGGGATTACGGGGTATTTGATCAGTTCCGAGCGCAGCCTGGCGCGCCTGGCGAAAGTTTGTGGAGACACGGCGATGGCCAAACGACGCCAGCGGCGGATCGAGAAATCCGTCGCGGCTGTCCGCAAGCAGATGTGGGATGAGCAAAGCGGAATGTTCCTGGCAGTAAAGCGGGATACTCTGGAAAAGGTCAGGGTGGCAACCATCGGAAGCTGGATGCCGTTGATGGCGGAGATTCCCACCCGGACAATGGCCCGGCGGATGGCGAAGGCATTCATGACGGAGCATTGGCAGACGCCGCTGCCGATCCCCACCGTGGACCGCAAGGATCCGCGTTTTGATCCGCACAGCTACTGGCGCGGGGATGTCTGGCCCGCCCCAAATTATCAGGTGGCGCACGGTTTTGCCCAGCATGGCTATCGCCAAATCGCCGCCGAGATTGCCGACAAGACCATAGCGAACGCCCTCAAGAACGGCATCAGCGAGCATTACGACTCGATTACAGGCAAACCGCTGGGAGTTCCCTATTTGGGCATGACCTGCACCGTCCTGACGCTGATGCTGGATGGACTCTCAAGCCAGCACAAATTGAAGCTCAAAGGCGCTCGATGAGGTTGCCCTGATTCCCTGCCCAACGGCCCGATCACGAGCGAGTTCCTGGATTTGATCAATTCCGGTTGCTTGTGGGGAGTGGCCGACTGCCGCTGGGAGGAATTCGTCAGCGACTCTGCAAGGTCTTCGACCCGCAAGAACGCGCCCGCATCCTTGCGCAGGGCTTGCCCCCAGGAAACTCATTTTGACGGGGCGTGGGGCAGGTCTCCGACCTGCCGGTCCACGGAGTCTCC
>JBAXTC010000636.1:0-4705 GCA_037130375.1 Verrucomicrobiota bacterium
TGCGCCGACTGCCGTCGGCGGCTACGATTTTGCAGGTTCTTGAATCCGCCCTGGGTGCGCATCGAGTCGAACTTGACTGATTGCCAGTTCAAAGGAGAGTGGAGTAGGCTTTCAACGCGGAATTCGACCAGTCGTATGAAAACGAGAATTTTGAGCCGGCGAACGTTCATCCAGCAGGCGCTTGTCGCCTCCGCGGGCGCGGCGGCTGCGCTGAGGTGCGCTCGCGATAACCTGCTCGGGGCCGAAAACCTCGGCTTGCCGAATCCGCCGTTACTGGCTTCCCGCCGCTCTGAGGCAAAAGTCGCCATCGTCTCCTGTCGTTCCTATGGACCAGAAGTCCGCGCGGCCCTGGAAAAATGTTTTGATCTGCTCGGCGGCGTTGGCTCACTGATCAAAGACAAGACGGTGACTGTGAAGATCAACCTGACCAGTGGCAGCTTCGCCCCATATCTCAATCGCCCGCCAGGCGAGACTTTCATGACGCATCCGGCCACGGCACAGGCCCTTTGCGCGCTGCTTTTCGCCGCCGGCGCCCGGCGGGTCTGCTTCGTGGAATCGATGCCCAGGCGCGCCGAGTTAGCCTCCTCTCTCGCCCTGGGGGATTGGGACATAAAGGCGCTGGAGGGGTTGGGCAAGGTCCAGTTCGAGAACACCCGCAACCTGGGCAGCGGCAGGAGTTACTCGCATCTCCGCGCGCCGACGGGTGGTTACATGTTTTCATCCTTTGAACTCAATCGCGCCTATGAGGAAACCGATGTCATGATTTCCCTGGCCAAGCTCAAGAACCATCTCACCGCCGGCGTGACGCTCTCGATGAAGAATCTGTTTGGCATCACGCCCAACTCCTTGTACGGCGATGAGGCTGGCAACGAGGATGCCCTGGCGGGACGCAACCTGCTGCACAACCCCAAGGGCTTTGAAAAAATCACCTTGCCCGGGTTGAAAACAGGCATTACCTCGACCGACCCGACGTGGCGTGTGCCGCGCATCACGGTGGACATTTGCGCGGCGCGCCCGATCCACCTTGCCATTATTGATGGCATCACCGCGATGAGCGGCGGCGAAGGCCCGTGGTGCGGGGAGGCCGGCGCGCTCAAGCTCACAACCCCTGGCGTGATCATTGCCGGATTGAATCCCGTGTCCACCGACGCCGTCGCCACGGTCGTCATGGGTTACAAGGACCCGCGCGCGGCGCGGGGCGCAAAGCCCTTCGGCTCTTGCGATAATCATCTGCTGTTGGCGGAGCAGGCAGGATTGGGGATTGCCAACCTGGCGGACATCGATCTGCGCGGAGTATCCCTCGAAAAGGCCCGCTACCCTTACGATTGAGACGCCCTCACCAGAGCGGTTGAGCCGAGCCCTCTCCTTTGCGCTAAAATCCCAATTCTCCTGTGCTGTGGAGGCGCTGGATCTCTGCTGCGTACCCCTGGCGAAATGTCCGGTGCTTGAATTGATAACCCAGCTCGGCCTTGAGGCGGCGGTTGGATATCCGCTTGTTCGTGATGCCGCGCTTGCAGAGCCCTTCCCGATCCTCGGGCACGAATCGAGGCAGGTCTCTGCCCAATGTCTCTGATAACCAACGAAAGAAGCTCAGTTGCTCGACCGGTTCATCGTCCACCGCGTTATAGATTTCGCCCGGCCGGCCGTTCTTCAGCGCCGCGATGATCGCGCCGACAACGTCATCGCGATGGATCATGTTCAGAATGCGCTCGCCTTTGCCTTCGATCGTCGCCGCGTCTTTCAAATACTGTTTGAACCAATACCCCCGATCCGGCCCATAAATACCCGCCACGCGCAGAATCACCGCCGGGAAATTCCTCTGGCGGACCGCTTCCAGCAGCACCTTTTCTGTTTCAACAAGAATCTTGGCCGTATCGGTCGCCGGTTGAGTGGGACTGGCTTCGTTGACGAGTGAGCCGTCGTTCTGTCCATAGACGCTCGTGCTGCTGACATGCAGAAACCTCTTCGGTGGTGCGGCCATCAGCCAGTCATCCAGGTTGCGTGTCCCCTGCAAATAGACCTCCTCGTAGTCCTGCGGACCGCCCCCGGACGACGAGACGCAATTGACGACCCAATCGTACAATACAGGCAGCCCGGCCAGTTGCCCCGGCCTGGTGACATCCCCGATCAACGGCCTGACTCCAGCCGCCTTCAACTCGGCCTCGGCCCTTTGGCTCCGGCGCAAACCAAACACCTCGTGCCCTTGCTCAACCAATTCGGCTCCGAGCGGCAGCCCGACGTAACCGCAGCCGATGATCAAAACGCGCATGGCCGATGACTATTTTCGGAGCAAAGGCCCTAGCACCTTGGCGAAGGCGTCGGCCTGGCGCATGAAACCGAGATCGTTGGGATGCGAGCTGTCCACCGTGCCCTCACCATCGTCCCCGAGCAACGAGTCGCCGGGAATGTAGTAGAGGTTCCTGACCCCGGATTTCTTCAGACGTTGGAATGCGGCCCGCAACGCGGCGTGGTTCGCGTCGTTGCCTTTGCTCTTCCCCAACACAAGGAATCCGTCCGGGTAGCGCCGATCTTCCACCAGCACAATGGGCGTTTTCGGGTGCGCCTGACGGAGCGCGCGCACGAAAGGCTCGACTCGCTCAGCGACCATTTCCGCATTCATATTCGGCAGGCAGTCCAGCACATAGATGGACGGATCGAGTTCGGCCAGCAATTCCCCCATGACCGGCTCCATTTTGCCGCTGCCGGAGAAGCCAAGATTGATGGTGGGATACTGGAAGCGCCGTCCGAGTATAGAGCTATGCACCATGCCGGGCCGTGAGGCGCACGCCCCCTGTTGTATCGACGTGCCGTAGAACACAATCGGCTTGCGATCCCCCTTCCCCCAGGGGTCGGCGGCGACCAGCGTGGCCTCGGGCGGAACGCCGATCTCCAGTGACGCCGTGCCGTTGTAAAGCGGCAGATACAGCAGGTATTGGCGTCTGGCCGGGGGCAGGTTCTTTACAAGCTGGACCTGGTTGGTTTGTTGCCGGGGCTGCCCCACGGCCAGCCAGCGCCACGAGCCGGAATCCGTTTTCACGTAGAGATCCAGGCCGCTGACGCCCGTTGCGGCCATGTGCGGCAAGGCAAGCGATGGAGATGTCAGCGCCCACTTCACGCTGATTGCCGTGGCATCCGTCGCAAAACGAACCGCCATCCCTGCCGATTGTCGGCTGAGACTCCAAACCGCTTTAGGCGCGTTGCCCTCTGCCCTGGCCGGCAGTCGGTCGAAGAATGCCTTGGTGTCATTCCAGGCGCGGCCCTCGACCTCGAGGTCGCGGGCATCGATCCATCGGAGGCGCTCGCCAGTCCGGCTTTCTGCCGGCACCAAAGCGCCCAGAATCGGCTCCACCCACGCATCCCGCGCCATGTCGTAAAGAATAAAGTCGCTGTCCAGTTGCCAGTAAGCCCAGCTCCAACCTTCCTGCTCCGCGGTGCGCGCCACTGCGGCGATGTAGCGGACCCGCGATTCCATCGGGGCCTTGTCATAAGCCCCAAACTCGCCGAGGAAAACTGGACGGTTGTGCTGTTTGGCCCAGGCAGCCGCTTTGTCGAAATCCTTCTTGATCGCGCTGCGCTCAGCTTCCGTGCCCAGCCAATCCACACCCAGCTTGTCGGCGCGCCCGGCCCACGAGGCGCCTTGATGCGTGAAGTCCATCGGCGAGTAATAGTGGACGGTCACGATCAGGTTGCGGTCCGTCTCGGGCAGTTCCAGTTCGGCCAGATGGTCGATGGAGTTCCAAAACCCCGGTCCGACGATCACCATGCGGGTTGGGTTTTTCTCGCGAATAATTGCCAGCGCCTCAGCCATGTATTCGTTCCAGAGCGATGGCGTCAGTTTGCGCGACGGTTCGTTGAGAACTTCAAAGAGCACGCTCTCCGGCGCCGCCTGGTACCGCGCCGAGACTTGCCGCCAAAAGGCAACGAATTTCTCTCTGTTTCCAGCCGGATCATCCCCCAGAGCAGTGAATTCGTGCAGATCGAGGATGGCGCGCAGCCCCTGCTCCTGTGCCTGCTTCACCGCCCAATCGAGCACCGCAAACCAGGAATCGGGCAGCGCGTATCCGTTCGTCGCGGCCATGTAGCGAAACGGTTGCAGGTTGATGCGCACGGAATCAAACCCCGCCTCTTTCAGGAGCCGGAAGTGTTTGGCCTGAAAGTGGCCTCGCTCGCGCTCGCGCCAGATTGGATCGTAGCCGAGGATGTTCACTGCGCGCCCAAGCTTCTGGTTTTGGTCGAATGCGCCAGCGGTGGCCGGTTGAGCATGAGCCAGTGTGGGGATGAGCAGGAGACCTAAAGTGAGAGCAACGATGTTAGTTTTCATAGCCAAAACGACTCAATTAGAACGCGAGACAGGATGTTTTCCAAGGGCAAAAGGCCCGCGAGTGCATTTTTCAGGGTGGTTTCAATAAATGGTAGCCGCCGACGGTAGTCGGCGCTGATCTCCGTAAACTCGAGAAAGTGCGCCGACTGCCGTCAGCGGCTACAAATCTTCAAGTCTCCCGCCTGGCCATTATCCTCCCCCAACCAACGGAACCCGCCTCGGCTCTCGCATTTTCGCAGGTATCTCCCGTCCCCATAACTGCTTAGCACATCGACAATCAACCAGAGTCCCCCACCCGCAGCCCGAACTGCACCACATCACCTCCGTTACACCTCCGTAGTACCTCCGTAGTACCTCCGTAGTACCTCCGTAGTACCTCCGTAG
>JBAXTC010000637.1:0-4703 GCA_037130375.1 Verrucomicrobiota bacterium
CCCAGATGCAGCACCAAGGCTAATGCCGGTCTTCACTCAAGACATTCGCTTTCGAGCCATGGCGGAGCGATGGCAGCGCGAAGGGCGCCAGTTTGCCGGGCTGGCCTACGGCCATGCCGAAGGAGCTTCTATCGGCGACTACGTGCGTGACTTGGAATTGATTGCCAAAGCGAGCGACCTTGGTGAGTGGCACAACACAATCCTGTATCTGCCGTTCTAGCAGGGGCGGAGGGATTTCGAGGGGGCGGCATCTGCTCGCAAAAGCTGAGCCTCTGCTCGCCCATTGCTCCACCACTCCAAGTGCGACGCCGGCGCGCTTACGCCGAGGAACGGGCTGAATAATTGGAAGTGCGCGCCGAGTTGATGGCGTCGGGACGATGGCCTAAGCCGTAACAATTCAGTTGCGAGTGAATTCGACCTGCCCGCCTTGCGAGCAAACCAGCTCGGCTGGAACGGCATCCGCGCACGCGGGTGGCCATGATTGTCGTGGACTACCAGGGGCGCGGTTGGTCAGCCGAGGAGATTGCGCGGCAATACGCATATCTCACGCTGCCGGAAGCGGCTGACCAAAGCCACCCCGAAGCAACGCGCCAACTGGTCGCTCGAACCCGGCGGCTACGCGATTTACTGGCCGGATTTGGACGACGGTATCGAGGTTTGTCACTTGTTGAACCCCCGGCCGGTGGCGTAGGAGTGCGGGTTAAGAACATATCTGCCTTCACACCCGATCGGAGTCCCCACCTGGGGCTTGTACGCGTGCTTGAGCGTGCAATAAAGGAAGCCAAGGAAGAGCCTCGCCCGGCGGACTGGGAGCGAGTTCGCGGGTTTCGTCTGTTTCGTGTGTTTCGTGGAGAGTGTTGGGGGCAGTGCCTTTTCTGCTTGCCGTCTTCCCGTCTTCCCTGTTCAAACGGTGTGACAGGGTGCAACTCTGTTGTCTCTGTTGTCTCCTGTGCGCAGGTGCGTTTGGTAGTTCGCCGCTCTTTGCGACGAATCGCCGATATGGCTCGCATCCCGTCATCCGCGTGTGCTTGCTGAGGTCGGGGAAGATGTGGCTGAGCACTTTTGGGTTTTCGAAATTAGACCGGAATGCATTCCGGCAAGATTTGTTCCCAATTTCTAGCGTGCATCTGTTTCAGCCAATCGTCTGAAACTAAGTCAACCTTCGACGTTGCCCCATCCCACTCTAAAATGCCTATTGAGCCGATAAGTCCTTGAGTCCCGTCTTTTCCGAAGGATGTGTCCTTGAATATGACCGATTTGGTCCGGCAATTCGGCAATGAAAATTCGTGGTCTCCGTTGATCGGATGAACGTGTCCGAATAGATGTAATTGGGGCTGGCACGTCCTGATTGCATTGGAGATGCCGTCAGATCCGCCGTATGGATAGGCACCTGCGGGCGCGTCGTGCGTCAGCAGGAGATCGAACTGCTCCTCTTTTCGCTGGAGCTTGCGGATAGTGTTGGCGTTGATTTTATAGGGGGCGCCTGGGCGCGTATTTTCGATGCCCCAGACGCCTGCGATCTGTAGGTGGGTGCCGTCGCCTCCGGAGATGCCAATGACGGTCCCGTCTCTGATGCAACTGAATCGTTCGTAGCAGTCCACCGGGAAAGTATCACGAGGGGCGCTGGCGGCCGCTGCTCGTCTGCTGGAGACGGCGATGTGATCATAATCCTCATGATTTCCTGGAACGAAGAAGATCGGACATCGGACGGCGGAGAACTCGCCGAATTCGGGCTCAAGCAGTCGTTCGACCTCGGGTTGTGGGGACGTAAAATACTTGCTGAAACCCGCTTCCTCGGGATCTCGTTCCAGCCAACGTCTGGTTGCCTTATCGAGCTTCGCTGTGTCGGGGAAGCATCCGAGGTCGCCGGCGATTAAGGCGGCGTCCAGATGTGTCGAATGGGTGATCTGCCAGTTTCTGATTAGGTGCAATACCATCCGCAGGTGGCCGTGAACATCCGAAAAAAGGGCTATTTTCATGGTCGCTCCGACGTCGCTTCCATCCTCGCCAGCGAGTGATGCGCCACCCGAAAGCTCTCCCGAACCTCCCAAAGGTGAATCTCGTAAGCCAAGACTTGCAACGCCTGTTCAATAGTGTCTGCGAACACTGAAAGTTGACGCCCATGCTCTGTTCTATTTGCCTCGAAGGCATTTTTATCAAGCGTCATAATGTGAGCCTTTAAATAGCTTACAACAAACGCCCATCGGTTTTCAAATCAGATTGCCGTTGCGCGTTCGACCACCTGCCTGCAGGACGACGGTATCGAGGTTTGTCACTTGTTGAACCCCAGCCGCTGGGCCGCTATTTGACTGAGCATCCCGCTCAGGGAGTGTCGCGATACGGCTGTTTGGAGCGATATAGCTCGAGGAGTTTGCCATTCGTGGCTGCCACCTCCGGCTCGTTCGTTTTTTCGGCGACGGCTTTGGCCTGCTCTGCCGTGGCGACGGCTTCGGGGAAGCGGCCGGCTTCCGCGTAGGCGGCGCCGAGTGTTCCGAGCATGTAGGCCTGCTTCTGACCGGTCAACTGGCAGGCTCGATTGGCCAGGCGAACCGCTTCACGTCCGTCGCGAAATTGAGGATCGGGGTGGGTGGCCATCGCCCACGCCAGGTTGTTGAGCGCCTCGGGAAAATCCGGGCGCGCCTTGACGGCGGCACGATAGTGCCGCAAGGCTTCCTGGGTCTTTCTCTGACGGCTGAGCGCGAGAGCCAGATGATAGTGGGCCTCTGGGTCGGTTGGGTTCAGGCGCAGCAACTCGGAGAACGCCGAGATCGCCTGGTCCACGTTGCCTTGCATGGCAAGGATGACGCCGAGTTGCAGACGCGCCGGGGCGCAGGTTGGTTGCAGCTTTACCGCCGCGGACAGCTCGCGAACAGCTTCTTCGTATTTGCCCTGCTTTCCGAGGGCGCCGCCAAGACCACAGCGCGCCACCGCGAGGCTGGGGTCAAGTTCAACAGCCAGTCGGAATTCGACGACGGCCTCGTCGAATTGGCCTTCCCTGGCGAGGAGCGCGCCCAGGTTGCTGTGGGCCTCAGCCGAACCGGGGTCGATGCGAGCTGCCTCGCGGCATTGGGCTTTGGCTTCCTCGAGCCGTCCGGTCATGGCCAGGGCGGTCGCCAAGCCGTTGCGCAGCTTCACGAAGCCGGGGTGCGTCCGCAACGCGGTCTCGTAGATTGCTATGGCTTCCTCGTGCCTCATAGTTTCCGCCAACAGTGAGCCCAGGTTGCTCCAGGAATCCTGGAAATCGGGGTTGATCTCGACCGCGGCGCGGTAGCAAGCCTCAGCCTCGCGAGGTTGCCCTTGTTCGGCGAGGCAAAATCCGAGGTTGTTCCAGGCGACGAAGTTGTTGGTCGTAACTGCCAGCGTGTGACGGAACAGGGACTCGGTATTCTGCCAATGGCGCAATTGGACCTGGGCGGTGAGCGCACAGGCGGCGAGAATGGCCGTGGCAGCGGCGGTGAGGGCTAAGCGACGTTTTGGCCATGCGGCGGTGAAATCCGCAGCGCCCCAGGCAAGAATGATGAACAAGCCGATCGCCGGCAAATAAGTGTAACGATCGGCCATCGACTGGTTGCCCACCTGCACGAGGCCGATGACCGGGACGAGTGTCCCCAGGTACCACGCCCAGCCCACCGGCAGGTAGGGGCGTCGCCTGCGCTGCCAGAAGGCCAGGAGCGTGACGGTGACCACGAGCAATCCGGCCAGCAACGTTCCTGCTGCCGCCCGGCTCGCCAGAGGATAGATGACGGCCAGATCGGCTGGCCACAAAAGCTTCCCCAGGTAGCGAAGGTATGCGTCCAGCGCATTCAGAATCCGCGGCCCCAGCGGCACGCTTTCCATTGAGGCCATCGCGCCCTCTGCCCTTTGCGCCAGAACCGTAACCACGCTGGCAGCCGTGGATAGGGCGAAAAACGGCAGTTTCTCCAACACCAGCCACGCCCAACGTCGCAAGGGCGTTCGAGTGTCGCGTCGGTCTCCGAATTCCGCACCCCTTCCGAGCGGCCAATAGTCCAGGAGCAGCATGACGCAAGGCCACGTCACCAGCATGGGTTTGCTCATCAACCCCAGACCAAATAGCAGCAGAGCCAGCGCGTAGTAAAAGGAGCCGCCCCTGTTGGCCCCGGAGCTGCTGGCCCCCGTCAGGTTTCGGTTTTCGGTTTTCGGCCTTCCTTCGGATTTCGGATTTCGGTTTTCGGATTTCCCCGCATACCGCGTATAGGCCCACAGCGAGAGCAGCCCGAAGAAGGCGCTGAGAACGTCCTTGCGTTCAGCCACCCAGGCCACGGACTCGACGTGCAACGGATGCAGGGCAAACAGAGCCGCGACGAACGCGCTGCGCCAGAAAGCGCCCGTGAGGGAGCGGAGCCAGAGAAAGAGCAGGACGGTGTTGGCAGCGTGAAACAGGAAGTTGGTTAAGTGATGGCCGGCCGGGTTCAAACCGTAAAGTTGGCAGTCCAGCATGTGAGACAGCCAGGTCAACGGATGCCAGTTGGCCGCATGCATGTGGGTGAAAGCCCAACGCAACCCGTCCCATGTCAGGCCTCCCTGGACGTGCGGATTGGCGGTGACGTAGAGATTGTCGTCGAAATTGAGGAAGCCCAAGTGAACCAGAGGCAGATAAACCGTCAGCGTGGCGAGCACCAGCAAGCTGGAGACAAGACCGGGGCGCTCGAGGTTCCGCATCTGCTGCATAAGTGGATAAAGTG
>JBAXTC010000638.1:0-4692 GCA_037130375.1 Verrucomicrobiota bacterium
AAGGAAATCTTCTCCGACCCCAAACTCCGCGCCTACCGCTACCAGGAACTCCGCACGTTCAGGAACACGCTGGTCGTCGAAGGCGACCCCGTGGAAACCGACGGCGAAATCCCCCTCGACCTCCTCCTCGCCGATTCCACGAAGTTGCGCGCCGAGCGCCTCAAGGAGGCCCGCGACGAAAGCAACAACCGCCGCAACGACGTTTTCTGGGTCGTAACCCAGACCGACGACATTCATTCCCTCACCGTCGAGGTCTATCGCTCGCGGGAAATGGTGGCGGAATATGAACGGCTCGCCTCGCAGCAGCGCCTCACACCCGAGGAGTCCTCCTGCCTGGCCGAGGAAAAGAACCGCCGCGACGGCCATCACCGGAACCTCCGGAAAAAACTTCTCGAAGCCGTTCAAGCCGGCACCGGCTTCTTCCAGGGCGTCCAGCATGACGCCACCGCGCTTGGCTCATACTTCGTCGAGGTCTTCCACCACCTATTCGACCTCGTGGTGCCCCAGCTCTACCCGCGCCTCGACATCGGTGTCCTGCCGCTGAATGGCGACGAGCCGGAAAAGCTCCTCACATCCACGAATCTGAATGGACTTCCCCAGGTCTTCCACGACTACAAACCTGAGCGCAGTCTCGTGGTCAAGCAAAGCGGCAAATTCGTCCCTAACCTCGGCGCCGACCTCTGCCGCGAAATCCTCGACCACCTGAAAAAGGAACACGCCTACGGCAACAAGGTCACCGGCAAGATGCTCGAAGCCCATTTCAGCGGCATCGGCTATGGCTGGGAGCGCGACCCCATCCGGCTGGGCCTGGCCGTACTCTTCCGCGGCGGCGCGGTGGAAGTCACCCACCAGGGCCGCAAGTATCGCAACTACAGCGATCCCGCCTGCCGTCCGCCCTTCGTCAACAATCCCGCCTTCCGCGCGGCGTCTTTTGCCCCCCGTGAAACCCTCGACCTCAAGGTCCTCGCCAAGGCCGCCCAGGCCTACGAGGAGATTACGGGCAAGGACGTAAACATTGAGGAGGGCGACATCGCCAACGCTTTCCACCAGGTCGCCGCCGCCGATCGCGAGAAGCTCCTGCCCTTGGCCGCCCGCCTCAAGGCCCTCAAGGTCCCGGGCGCGGATGCCGTCGCCGCGCATCTCGAATGGATCGAGGGTATCCTCGAAATGGCCCCGGACGACTGCGTCAAAACCCTTGCCGGCGAAGGCAAGTCATATCTCGAAGGCCGCAAACGAGCGGCCACCCTGGAAGCGCTGGCTTCCGACGCCAACCTCCAGGCCCTCGAAACCGCTCGTCGCATCCTGGCCGAACAGTGGCCCGTTCTCGCCGGCCATTCGCCCGACCCGGAGTTGGAAAAGACGGCCACCGGCCTGGCCGAAACGCTCGGCACCGAAAACGCGCTCGAACAACTGGAGAAAATCCGCCAGGCGTCCGAGCCGCTCGCCAATGAATACGCCATCCTCTACCGCAGCACCTTCGAGAAGCGCCACAAAGCCTTCGAAGCTGCCACCGAGCAGGTCAAAGGTCTCCCGGAGTGGGATGCCGTTTGCAAAGATGCGGATGTCACCGATCTGGAGCGCGAAGGCCTGCTCCTCCCGCTTAAATCTCGTCTCGGCGACAAGCTTGATCTCCCGCCTGGCGCCACCGTCTGTCGCAATACCCGCGCCACAGTTTCTCAAATGGAGAGCGATTTTGCGGCCGTCGAAGGACTGACCCGCGACGTTATCCGCCGCCTTCAGCAATTCCTCGAACCGGATGAGAAGATCGAGCGCTTCCGCGTCTCCGACCACATCTCCGGCAAAATCAGCAATGAGCAGGAGCTTGACGCCGCCATGAAAACCCTGCGCGAGAAACTCGCCAAACTTCTGGCCCAGGGCTGCAAGGTGATACTTGAATGATGCAGACAGTGAGACGCGGAGACACGGAGACACGGAGACTTTGAGACATGAAAATTCGAACGCATAAGGACTTGCGCGTGTGGCAGGAAGCTATGGACCTGGCGATGGAGATTTTCAAGCTGTCTAAGCGGTTCCCTTCGGACGAACGATTCTCGCTAGCGGACCAGATTCGCCGCTCATCACGCTCAGTCCCCGCCAATATTTCTGAGGCGTGGCGCAAGCGTCGATACGCGGCAGCGTTCGTCAGCAAACTCAACGACGCCGAAGGCGAGGCCGCGGAAAGCCAAACCCATCTCGAAATCGCACGCCGCTGCGGCTACCTGACCGATGAAGAGAGCAAGCAACTGGACGACCGTTACGAGGCTCTTCTCGCCCAACTGGTAACCATGGCCAATCGGCCGGAAGTCTGGACAGCCGGGCGGCCAGACAATAAGACCATGAGAAACGGTGACAAGGGGATCTCCCGCCCCCAGTCTCCAAGTCCCCAAGTCCCGAAGTCCTGACTCAAAATGCGCGCCTACGACCTCGCCATCCAGAACTTCGGTGTTGCCGAGCATCTGCTCCAACTTCACGAACTGTTCCGCGACCTCCGCGAGGAGAAGGCTACCGAACCGCTTCGACTCGCCGTCTGCAAGTGCCTCTCGCTCCCTGATGAATCAGTCCTCCGCCATGCTCGCAACGATCAGATGATTCTGGTTGCGAAGGCCACCGCGCCCATCCCGCACAGCTTGTTGGTGGCTGACGGAATCAATTTCCTGCTCCGCCAGGCTGTCGTCGTGGCCTGCACCGCGCTCGAATCTTTCTTTTGGGATGCCCTCCGCGAGAACGTCCTTACCATCATTCGCGCCCGCCGTCGTGGAGCCGACGAGTCCATCCGCAAACTCACCCTGACGCTGGACGACTATCTTTCCATCGAGGGATACAAAGATCCGGACGACCGCCTCCGGCAGATTATTCTGAAGAATTTTGAACGAGGCACGCTTTACGACGCGGCCTCACTAGAACGCATTGCCTCCATCCTTACGGTCAAAGATTTCTGGAAGCAGATTTCCCGAAAGTGCGGATTGCCTGACAGCGATCTCAAGCGGCAAATCGGCGAACTCATCACTCGGCGCAATCAGGTGTCCCATCGCGCCGACCGGCCGGATGAAGCCGCCAACCCGCCCGAGGAGCAGGACGGCCACGGATTGCGCAGCATCTCCTACGCTTGGGCCAACACGCGCGTCGCCACCGCCAAAACTGTGGTTTCCGCCAGCGCTGAAATTTTCGTTGCGAGCCTAAAACAGCTTGAGTCGCAGTTAGCTCAGGAAGAGGAACAGAAACTCGCCCGCAAAACGATCCGCTCAATGTCCGACCTGGACATCGAAAGGCACAATA
Organism: Verrucomicrobiota bacterium; assembly: GCA_037130375.1. GTDB lineage: Bacteria > Verrucomicrobiota > Verrucomicrobiia > Limisphaerales > UBA8199 > JAPLUA01. The sequence continues at coordinate 3,277 of JBAXTC010000638.1, forward strand.
AAGAGATGGAACAAACGCCACCGACCGCACCACCAATTCCATGAGCCCTTCCATTTTCCAATCTGAAATTGGCCATTTGCTATCGGCTATCGGCTATTCCCAACTGTCCCATTTGCCCCATCAGTCCCATGTCTCCCAATCCAGCCTCCCATTCCGCGCCATCCGCGTCATCCGCGGTTAAATCATCATGACCGACGACCTCATTTCCCAAATTCAGTCCTTCACTCTCGCCGCCCGCGGCGCGCTGGAGGCCGAGGCCGCCCAGCAGCTCGAAGGCATCTACGGCTGGCTTCCGGACGGCGCGTTCGCCAATCCCAAGGGTTACCCGGCCATCGCCCACATTGACGAAGCCCGCGAAACCCGCAGCCGCCTTGAGCAGTTTGCCGAGGATGAAAAGGTTGCCGGTCTCGACGCCAAGAGCGCCCGCCGGAAACTCATCCGCGAAACCGCCTTCACCTGGCTCAATCGTCTTGCCGCCTTCCGCCTCATGGAAGAACGCAAGCTCCTCAAACAAACCATCGTCCGACTTGCTCAATCCAACGGCTTCATCTTCTGGCTCACCGACGAGAAGACACCGCAAGGCCAGCAAGCCTACGCCCTCCACCAGCAGGGCGCATTGCCATTGAATGCGATGGGCGAAGGCCCGAGCGACATCGCCTACCGCCGCTTCCTGCTTTGGCAATGCGGCGAACTGGCGCGCGATGTGTCGGTGCTGTTCGACCCCGGCACGGTTGCCAGTCGGCTCTGTCCGCGCCCACCCTTGCTCAAGCAACTCGTTACCGACATGAATGCTGCGGAGCTGGCCGATGCGTGGAAAACGGGCAACGAGGAAACCATCGGCTGGATTTACCAGGCGTTCAACGCGGAGGAACTCCAAGCCGCGTTCGCCGGCGCACGCGAGCAGGGCAAGAAATTTGAGGCGGAAGACATCCCTGCTGTCACTCAACTGTTTACCATCCGCTGGGTGGTTCGTTTCCTGGTTGAAAACACGCTGGGGCGGCTTTGGGTGGAAATGCACCCGGACAGCCGGCTCAAAGATTCACTCGGCTGCCTCGTGCCCGTGGAAAACACTCAAAAGCGTCCGCTCAAGCTGGCACGTGAAATCAGTTTCCTAGACCCGTGTTGCGGTTCGATGCACTTCGGCCTCGTGGCTTTCGACATTTTTGTCGAGATGTACCGTGAGGAAATCGAACACGCCGGCCAGCCGGGTTGGCCGGCGAAAGCCTCCGTGGCGACCGCCGAGGAAATCCCCGCCAGCATCATCGCGAACAATCTTCATGGCATTGACCTCGACTTGCGTGCGGTTCAACTCTCCGCATTGACGCTGCTGCTGCGCGCTCGCACGCTCAATCCCAAGTGCACCTTTACCGACGAGAATCTCGCCTCCGCCAACGTGGAGGAAATCACCGGCGGACG
>JBAXTC010000639.1:0-4682 GCA_037130375.1 Verrucomicrobiota bacterium
CGAGATCCTCGAAGGTGAACATTTTCTGGCGGATGGCCTGGCCAAGCTCGGGATTGCGCTCCTCGATGGAACCCAAAAGGGCTTTCCCCTGGTCCTTGTCCATCGCGTTCAACAGGTCGGCGGCGACTTTGATGCCGCCGGTCTGGTTCAACGCGCGGGTATGGCTGACACCACGCTTGGCGACCAGAACCTCGACGACCTTTTCCACGATCTCGACGGGCGTCGGCGCCAGGGTCGCCACCCGCTCAAGTATCTTGTCGCGCTGCTCGGCCTGGAAAAACGCCAACGTCTCGGCCCCCTTGTCCGCGCCGGTGTAGCTGAGCATCAGCGCCACCGTTTGCGGCTGCTCATGGCGGATGAGATTGTAAATCTGCCGCGGTTCCATATCGACGATTTCCTGAATGGCGACGACCGATGAACGCATCGGCGCGACGCGGGAAAGAATTTCCGTGGCCTTGAACACGCCAATCGCCTTCTCGAGTGTGGTTCGAGTAACATCGACTCCGCCCCGAACTGACGTGCCGGCTTGGACGGCGACATCGGAAAACTCGCGCAATATCTCCGCCTGAAGTTCCTGGCTGACCATCGTGAACTTGGCCATCTCGCTGCAGATGCTCTCGACTTCGCTCGGCTCGAACGCTCGCAGCACCTGCGCGGCGGCGTCAGGCCCGAGAATCACCAGCAACGCAGCCAGCTTCTGCACCCGGGTAAGTTTCGGGGCCTCAACCGCCTGGGTCCCGGGCTTGGTTATGGATTCAGTGGCGACCATGAGACATCACTTCGAGGGGGAGGAGTCGCGGACGAGCCAGGTGCGAATCGCCTGGGTCATATTCTGCGGGTTCTCCTTGATTAACTGGTTCAGCACTTCAACAGTGACCGTCGCCTGGTCGTTGGGCCCGCCCCGCGACGAAAAGACTGTGCCCTGTCGATAACCGTTGCCGTTGCCATTGCCGTTGCCGTGCCCGTTGCCGTGCCCGTTGCCGTTGCCGTTGCCGTTATGGTACGACATGTTTCCGATCGGAATACCCAACTGGATTCCATCGCTGTCCGCACGCTTAAAGAGCCGCAGGAAAACGACCAACACCCCCAGCGCCAGCGCTGGATAGCCAACGTTGCGAGCGAGCGTCCACCAGAAATCACGCCGTTCCTGGGTCTGGAGGTTGCGCGTGATCTCGACCGCGAATTGGTCGTTGAACGGCAGTTCCTCGACGGTGATTTGATCGCCGCGAGTGATGTCGTTGCCCAGGACATTGCCGACGATCCGGCGCAGTTTCTCGAGCTCGTCGGTGGTGCGGGCGACGACCTTGCGAGCCGCGCCTTCGCCCTCGACCTTGGCCGCCACGGTCACCGCCGCCGAGAGCCGTTTGATCCCGCCCGCCGACTGCATCAGCGTGCTCGTGCTCTTGCCGACGTCATACCCCACCGTGCTGGTGGTCTTCTTGTTCTTGGTAATGGTGGGGAGCGAGTTGGCCTGCGCCGTGGTGTTCGAGCCGCTGGGCGTGTTGGCGCTGACGCCCGCCGACTCGTTGTTGTTGGCCGTCGTCGAGTCCTCGTTCGATTCGTCCTTGGTCTGGGTGCGAATAACCTGGCCATCCGGATCGTATTTCTCTTCCGTGCGCTGAAGGGTATCGAAGTTGATCTCGGCGGCGACGCGCACAATGGCCTGGCCTGGCCCAAGAACCTTCTCGAGCATGCTCTCGGTCTTCTTGGCGAGGTATTGTTCGAGATTGCGCCGGGCGTCGAGTTGCGTGGCCGACAGGCCAACGAGCGAATCGTTCTCGACGTTCTCGGAAAGCACGTTGCCTTGATTGTCCACCACGGCAACGAAATTCGGCTTCAGACCCTCGACGGAATTGGCGACCAGAAAGCGGATGGAGTTGATCGCCTGCGGCGCAAGTTGACCGTTGCTGCGCAGTCGCACGAAGACGGAGGCGGTCGAATGTTTATCTTTGTCGATCAGCAGCCGGTTTTCCGGCATGACCACCATCACGCGGGCACTCTCGATCTCGTCAAGCTGCGCGATGGTGCGGGCCAGTTCTCCCTGCAACGCGCGAATATAATTGGCCCGTTGGATGAAGTCGGATATGCCGAAATTGGGCTTGTCGAAAATCTCGAAGCCGACGCCGTCGCTGCGCGGAATGCCCTTGCCTGCAAGCTGCATCCGCATGACGTGGACTTTCTCGGCCGGCACGAGAACCGAACTGCCGCCGGTGCCGATTTTGTAAGGCACCTTCGCGTCGTCCAGCGCCGCGATGACCTTGGCGGCTTCCGTGTCCGAGAGTTTGCCGTAAAGCAGGGTGTAGTCGGCCCGGCCCGACCACCAGGCGACACCAATGATTCCGATCAGCAAAATGCCCGTGGCCAGCACGACGCTGATTCGCTGGCTGACGCCAAGTTGCTTCCAGATGTCCTGGAACTGATGCCCGATCCTGGTGACATTTTGGTTCATTTAGTGCGAGCTAGACCGACATCCGCATCAGTTCCTGATACGACTCGAGGAGTTTGTTGCGCACCTCGACCATCAACTGAAACGATACGCTCGCTTCCTGCATCGTGATCATCGTTTGATGCAACGAAACATTCTGCCCGCTCTGCAAATCGCGCAGGGACTGCCCCGACAATTGCTGTTTGGCGTTCACGTCCTGCACCAGGTTCCCCAACAGCCCCGCGAAAGACGAATCCGCCGGTTGCGTTTCCGCGGCGATGCCGGCGGGCTGGCTGGCATTGAGCGCCCGAAGCTCGGCCGTGGGAATTGATACGCCCAAACCCCCGGCTTGGTCGGCCGGCGCAGTCGGCATCGCCGACCACAACTGGCGAATCGAGGCTAGGGGGTTCATTGATGTTCAGATTGGGGCTGGCCGCCGGATGCTCAGCCCTTGCCAATGGACAACGCCTGCATTGCCAAACTGCGGCTGTTCTTGAACACCGCCACATTCGCTTCATAAGTCCGAGATGCCACGATCATATCAGCCATTTCCTCATAAATATTCACGTTTGGAAGCTCCACCATCCCGTTCTCGTCAGCGTCGGGGTGTCCCGGCTGGTAAATCGCCCGTCCGGGGCGTAGATCTTCCTGGACGCGACCGGCGCGTGGCACCGCCAGCGATTGCCCGTGGCCGTCCCCAGCCTGCGCGCGCTGCAACACCGTCTCGAAACCGACCTGCTGGCGGTGATACGGGCGGCCGTTCAAACCGTGCGTGGTGTTGGCGTTGGCAATATTCTGGGCAATGACTTCCAACCGAGTGCGTTCCGCGTCCAATGCGGCCGTCGTGCTGGGCAGACTGGAAATGAAGTTAATCATAAATTAGTTCAGGATTTTCCCGTAATGGCCATGCGCAGTTTTGTCAGAGCCGATGTCACCAGCCGGGTTTGAATCGTGCCTTCAAGGGTATTCTGGCTGAGTTCGACCAATTCGCGTTCGAGGTTGACCGTATTGCCGTCGCGATTGACGGGAAGGGCTAGCGAATCCTTGGCGATTTGCGGGCGTATCGACCCCAACCGGGCGGTGTCCCGACCGGCGATGGCGTTCTGCAACTCCGCGCGAAACGAGGGCGCCAGATCGACCCGCTGGTAGCGGGGCGTCTCAGCGTTGGCGATGTTGGCCGCAATCGCATCATGCCGTGCCATGGTGGCATCCAGCATTCGTTTTGCCCCGAGATAACCCGGCTGGTTGAACAATGCTTCAATCATACATTATATGCCTGCCATCCGCTAAGCAATAGATGTGCCGTTGGCAAGAAATGGCCGAAATAGCCTCTTTTCGGGCGGTCAACCCGCAGCGCGAAGGAAAAAATGTCCCACTGCCCGATCTCACATGGGCAAGACTTGTCCTGGTTCGTGTCCTGGCCAGGAATCCTCAACCTCACCTGTCGGCTCAAACCATCGACCCCGTCGCCGGCAATAAACCACAAACCTCAGACCTCAAACCTCAGACCTCAGACCTCAGAACATTCGCGATTGGCTCCCGTTGAGGCTCTTGAGAACCGTGGCTTGGGAAGTGGAGGCCGGGTGCCATCCCTACAATTAATCCTGTCTTTGTTCCGCGGTTAAACTCCTCGCCCTCCTAAAAGTCCTTCGGATGGACGGCCAGCCCCGGCTTGAACAGGTCATCGAATGGACCTTTTCGGTAGCGGTCAGGATGTCCTTCATCAAGACCGAGACGCCGGGTTGAACTCCTTTTCTTGGTTCCCCCTCCTCGACGCGATGGTCCCGGTGCTATGGCCCTTGCCGTTGCTGTGGACGGCGCCGACAGCCGGCTTATGTTGTTTGGACAAGCCTCCCTTCGCGCCACCTTTGTTGGACGACCCAGCCAGCGAAGCAGACGCGCCCGACTGGCCGCCTTGGCCGTCCACCAGGCGCATCAGGTCCGACACCGCTTCCCTTAACGTCTCCGCCTGAACGGTCAGTTCCGCCCCCGCCGCCGCGCTTTCCTCGGCGGTGGCCGCGTTGCTCTGTGTTACCTTGTCCATCTGCGTCACGGCGATGTTGACCTGCGCAATACCCTGGCTTTGCTCCTGCGAGGCCGCCGCCACTTCGCCCGCCATCTCATCCACCTGCCGGGCTTTGCCGACGATCTCTTCCAGGCTCCTGGCCACTTTGGCGCTAATATCCGCGCCCACTGCGCTCTTCTGGACGGCGTCTTCGATCTTGCTGGCCGTCTCCTTGGCCGCCAGGGCGCAACG